>DAHXOA010000078.1 GCA_027365145.1 Acidimicrobiaceae bacterium
GACCACCGGCGGCACCCCCTCCTCCTACACCGTGACCGCCTCGGGCACCGGCGGCCAGACCTGCACGGTCACCGGTGCTTCGGGGTCCTGCACCGTCGACGGTCTGGTCAACGGCACTCCCTACACCTTCACCGCCACCGCCACCACCGGCGGGGGCGCGAGTGGCGCCTCGCCCGCCTCCACCCCGGTCACCCCGGAGCCGCCTAGTCCGGTCACCCCGGTCGCCCCGGGCACCGGCTACTGGCTGGTGGGCGCCGACGGCGGCGTGTTCGCCTTCGGGGATGCCGCCTTCTACGGCTCGCTGCCGGCCGACCACCTCGTCCCAGCGGAACCGATCGTGGGCATGGCCGCCACTCCGGGCGGTCTGGGCTACTGGTTGGTGGGCGCCGACGGCGGCGTGTTCGCCTTCGGGGATGCCGCCTTCTACGGCTCGCTGCCGGCCGACCACCTGACGCCGGCCAGGCCGATCGTGGGCATGGCCGCCACTCCGGGCGGTCTGGGCTACTGGTTGGTCGGCGCCAATGGGAGCGTCCACAACTTCGGGGACGCCCCGTACGACGGCTCGATCGCCACACCCGTGGGGGGTCCGGTGGTGGGTATCGCCTCCGATGAGACGAGGACGAGGAGCGGCTTCGTGCTCGGAGTGTCCGACGGCGGGGTCACCACGTTCGGGGACATGGTCGACTCGGGCTCACTGCCCGCTTTGGGCATCACGCCGATCGAGCCGATCGTGGGGATCGTCACCGCTCGCCCCCTGGGCTGAACGCCGGAGACGCCCGCGTCTGCACCGGGGTCCACCGGCCGAGGCGCCGTCGGTCGGACCGTCGGACGCGGATGCCAGTGCGGACGCGGATGCGGTCCCACCGGTCGCGCTCGCTGGAGCGAGCAGGCTGGCGACGCCGTCGGTCAGTCCCCGGCGATGAACCCGGCGATGACCGCGGCCAGCTCGGGACCCTTGTCCTCCTGGAGGAAGTGGCCGCCCCTGACGATGGTGACGTGCTCGCGGCTTGCTGCCCCCGGGACCTCGCGCTGGAACACCCGCTCGGTGCCCCGGGTGATCGGGTCACCGTCGGAGAAGGCGCACAGGAACGGCTTGTCGAACCGGCGCAGCCGTGGCGGGCGCTCCCCAAGCGGAGATGAACGTCATGGTCTTCAGTCACAGCGAGAGCGTTCCACCTGCACCTTGGCCCAGTCCGAACGTCCCCCTCAGCCAGTTCACCCCGACCATCCCCTCGACCGCTGGGGCCAGTTGCATGGGTGGGTCCTCGTCGCCTCCTCCTTTCGATCCGGGAGCCACCCAGGTGGTGATGCCGGTGGCCAACCCGACCACGGGATACCTGATGGATGCCTCCGGCGGCGGGGTGTTCGCCTTCGGGAGTGCCGGGTTCTACGGCTCCGAGGCAGGCGACTCCAGTTCACCCGTGGTCGGCATGGCGGCGACCCCCAACGGGCACGGCTGGCTATTGGGTGGCAACCGCCGGCGGAACCGTCTACTGCTTCGGTGACGCCCCGTCGAACGGGGAGCTGGAGACCGTTGTTGACTATATCGTAAACGATATACTACTCTGGACACCATGTACGGGCGATTCATCCAACAGTGCCGGACGAGCCGCGGCATCACCCAGGTGGAGTTGGCCCGGACGGTCGGTACCAGCCAGGCCAACATCTCCGCTTTCGAGCATGGCCGGCGCATTCCGACTGCCGACACGCTGAACAAGATCGTGGTTGCCTGTGGGCTCGTCCTCGTGGCCGAAGGACCTGACTCGAGGGTTGTGTGTGGTCTCCCCCGTGCCGGGTGGTTCGACGACGACGATCTGCCCGAGAACGACGAGCTGTCCGACCTCATTGCAGAACAGTCACACCGGGAGACCGCCGAAGCCGGTCGGGCCTTTCTGGCGCTCCCGCCAAGCCGGCAGTCGGCCTACCTCGACGACCTGAACAGTCTCGGCGACGAGGCGATCCGGTCGGGACGGGTGGTCTCGTCTTGAGCGCCGTCATCGAGACCGTCTTCGAGATGGACGATGTCTTCGACGACCTCGACGTGCGATACGCAGTCGGGGGCGGACTGGCGCTCCAGCGATATGCCAATCCTCGGGTCACCGTCGACGTGGACCTGAATGTCGCGGTGCCGTTCGCCTCGACCACTGCTGTGGTCGGGGCGCTGCAATCGCGTGGTTACCGCCCCACCATGCCGCCCCAGTCGTGGGTCCCCATCGCAGGTGTCCGGTTCCAACGCGAGCAATCCCCAGTCGTCGACCTCTTCTTCTCCTTCGACCCGTACCACGACACGATCATGTCCAATGCAGTGCAGATGCCATTCGAGACATCCGGCCAAACGAGGTCGCTCCTGGTGCTCTCGGCCGACGATCTGGCAGTGGTGAAGATGTCCTTCAACCGCTCCAAGGACTGGACGGATATCGAGGCCATGTTGGATTCGGGTACCGCCGTCGACCAACAGTACGTCTCTCGCCACCTGGTCTCGTGGCGCGGCCCGACGATGTGGCCTCGGGTGGCGAGACTGCAGGCCATGCGGGACGCATCGGACCAGCGCTTCGCCGATGCGGCGATCGAAATCGACTCGCCAGAGCCGCCCGAACTCATTGGGCCGGGCTCCAACCAATACCAGGACGAGCCGCCGAGGTAGTACCGTCGCCCCTCCGACCGCGGCATCTTCGGGTGTGCCACACCCTTCTACGGAGAAGACCGACCCGCCTCGTCGTCCGGCGACGCCGTCGGTCAGTCTCCGGCGATGAACCGGGCGATGACCGCGGCCAGCTCGGGACCCTTGTCCTCCTGGAGGAAGTGGCCGCCCCCGGCGATGGTGACGTGCTCGCGGCCTGCTGCCCCCGGGACCTCGCGCTGGAACACCCGCTCGGTGCCCCGGGTGATCGGGTCGCCGTCGGAGAAGGCGCACAGGAACGGCTTGTCGAACCGGCGCAGCACCTCCCAGGCGGCCAGGTTGTCGTCGTGGGCCGGGTCGTCGGGGCTGGTGGGCACGAGCGACGGGAAGATGCGGGCGCCGGCGGTGAACCGGTCGTCCGGGAAGGGAGCGTCGTAGGCGGCGACCACCTCGGCCGGGGGCTTCGACGCGCAGGCGCCGGCGATGATCGCCCCGATGGGGAAGGTGGCCGACTCGAGGGAGAACTTCCGCCAGGCGGAGAACGCCTCGTTCGGCGGCACGTCCCCGGTCGGCAGCCCGGTGTTGGACACCACCACCCGGGCGAACCGGTCGGGGTCCGCGGTCACCAGGCGCAACCCGACCAGGCCGCCCCAGTCCTGGCCGAAGAAGGTGGCGTCGGACAGGTCGAGCCGGTCGAAGACGAGCTGCGCCATCCAGGCCACGTGGCGGGCGTAGGTGTAGTCGCTGCGCTCGGTGGGCTTGTCGCTCCGTCCGAACCCGACCAGGTCGGGGGCGATGCAGCGGTGCCCGGCGTCCACCAGCACCGGGATCATGGTGCGGTAGAGGTAGGACCACGACGGCTCGCCGTGCATGAGCAGCACCGGGGCGGCGTCGGGCGGGCCCTCGTCGAGGTAGTGGACCCGCAGGCTCCCTCCGTCCCCGTCGTCGATCTCCGCATAGTGCGGTTCGAACGGGTAGCCGGGCAGGTCGGCGAACCGCTCATCTGGTGTCCTGACGGCTTCCATCGGCTGCTCCTCGTTCCCGGGGCCGGATCGGTCCGACCGGTGGACGGAGCCACTGAATCACTTGTCATGCATCATGTCAACTGTTACGTTGCCACAATGGGGACCGTGACATCCGCACCAGACCCGACCCCCCGACCCCCGAGCGCCCCCGACCCGGCCCGGGCCACCGTGCCGTGGGTGGACTTCCACTTCGACGTGATGTGCCCGTTCGCCTACCAGACGTCCCTGTGGATCCGCGAGGTGCGCGAACGCACCGGGCTCGAGATCCGCTGGCGGTTCTTCAGTCTCGAAGAGGTCAACCGGCCCGAGGGGAAGAAGCACCCGTGGGAGCGCCCCTGGTCCTACGGGTGGTCGATGATGCGCATCGGCGCCCTGTTGCGGCGGCACGCCATGGCCGACCTCGACGCCTGGTACGCCCGAGCCGGCCGGGCGCTCCACGTCGAGGGGCACAAGCCCCACGAACCGGCGGTGGCCCGGGCCCTCCTCGCCGAGCTGGACCTCGACCCCGCGCTGGTGGACGAGGCGATCGCCGATCCGACCACCGGTGACGAGGTGCTGGCCGAGCACCGCCGGGTGGTCGATGCCGGCGGCTACGGGGTGCCGACCCTCTTCCTCCCCGACGGCCAGTGCCTGTTCGGCCCGGTCCTCCTCGATCCGCCCACCGGGGCGGCGGCCGAGCGGCTGTGGGACGCGGTGGTGGCGTGGAGCGAGTTCCCACACCTCTACGAGCTGCAGCGTCCCAAGTCGAAGGCGGACGAGCGTTACATCGTGGAGTCGTTTCGCCCCTACCTCGACGCCCGCGACTGGGTGAGCGTGAACCGGGGCAAGGTGGTCGACTTCGACAAGCTCGGAACCGGAGGTCCCTCCCGTGCCTGATCCCCACCCCCCCGGCACCCCGGCGGGCGCCCTGACCGAGCAGGACCGGCTGATCGCCCTGCTGCGGGCGACCTGGTCCTCGACGGCGGCGCTGCTCGCCCAGCTCTCCGACGACGAATGGTCCCGGCCGGCCCTGCCGGGGTGGGACGTGCACGACGTGGTGGCGCACCTGGTGGGCACCGAGCGCATGCTCACCGGGGCGACCTCCCCACCGGACCTCCCTGCGGACCAGGCGAGCGGCCACCTCCACAACGACATCGGGCGGGTCAACGAGCGCTGGGTGGTGGCCCTGCGCGAGCGGACCCACGCCGAGCTGATGGCCGACTTCGAGGACGTGACGACCGAGCGCCTGGCCGCCCTCGAGGCGATGGACGCCGACGGGTTCGACGCACCGTCATGGACCCCGGTGGGCCAGGCCACCTACGGGCGGTTCATGGAGGTCCGGGTCTTCGACTGCTGGATGCACGAACAAGACGTGCGGGCCGCGGTCGGCCGGCCCGGCGACGAGGACGGCCCGGTGGCCGAGCAGTCGCTGGCCGAGGTGGTGGGGTCGCTCGGCTACGTCGTGGGCAAGCGAGTCGGGGTTCCCGACGGCTCGTCGGTGACCATCCACCTGACCGGTCCCATCCACCGAGACCTGCACGTGCTGGTCGACGGTCGGGCCCGGGTGGTCGAGTCGTTGGACGGGCCGGCGACGGCGTCCGTCTCCCTCTCCTCGACCCTCTTCACCCGGCTGGCCGGAGGAAGGGTCGACCCGGAGGTGGAGCTGGCGCGTGTGGAGTTGGGCGGCGATCCGGACCTGGCCCGTCGGCTGGCCACCCACCTCGCGTTCACGATATGAGCGCCCGGACCGTGGTGCCGCTGTCCGACGACGTCGCGGAGGGCGATGGCCGCCGCCTGCGCCGCGAGCGGAACCGGCAGGCCGCGGTGGATGCCCTGCTCGACCTCTACCGGGACGGGAACCTGCGACCCAGCGCGGTGGACATCGCCGAGCGGGCCGGGCTGTCCCCCCGGTCGCTGTTCCGGTACTTCGACGACGTCGACGACCTGAGCCGGGCGGCGGTGGCGCGCCAGGAGGAGCGGGCACTGCCCCTCCTTCCCGTCGCCGCCGAAGCGGGCGCCCCCCGTCGCTCCCGGATCGACGCCCTGGCGGCGCAGCGGTTCCGCCTCTTCGACGCGGTCGCCGCCGCCGCCACCGTGTCGCGCATGCGCGCCCCGTTCACGCCGACCCTGGCGGCCGTGCTGGCGCAGAACCGCGCCTACCTTCGCGAGCAGGTCCGGAAGCTGTTCGCCGTCGAGCTGTCGGCGATGGAGGACGCCAGGGCGGTGGAGGTGCTGGCCGCCGCCGACGTGCTCACCTCGTTCGAGGCCCACCAGCTCCTCCGCCACGACCACGAGTTCGGGGTCGAACGGGCTCGGGCGGTGATGGCCGGGGCCCTGGACGCCCTGTTCGCCGCCGAGGACGGACCGTCCGTCCGGACGGCCCGGTGACCTCCGCCCGCGGCTCGGTGCGCCGCCAGGTGACCATCGCCCGGCCGCCCGACGAGGTGTGGGAGGCGGTCGGCGACCCGACCCGGCTGGCGGAGTGGTTCCCCGGCATCGTGTCGGTCACCGTCGACGGGGACGAGCGGACGATCGTCACCGGGGCGGGGATCCCGATGCCCGAGCGGATCCTGACCGTCGACCCGATCCAGCGCCGGTTCCAGTACCGGGTGACCTCGAGCCTGTTCCGCGAGCACCTGGGCACCATCGACGTGCTCGCCCTCGACGACGGGACGAGCCTCGTCGTCTACAGCACCGACGCCGATCCGTCGGTGATGGCGTTGGTGATCGGAGGGGCCGCCGGTGACGGGTTGCGGGCGTTGAAGCACCGCATGGAAGCGAACGAAGGGAGCCCGTGATGGGTCGCCGGAAGATCCTGCTGGTCACCACCGACCAGCAGCGGTTCGACACGCTCGGCTGCAACGGCGGCACGCTGGCCCGCACGCCGGTGGTCGACGGGCTGGCCGCGGCCGGTGTCCGCTACGAGCGGGCCCATCCCCAGTCGGTGGTGTGCATGCCGTCGCGCTCGACCATCCTGACCGGCCAGTACCCCACCACCCACGGGGTCTGGATGAACGGCGTGCCGCTCCCCGCGGACGCGCCGTCGTTCGCGTCCCTGCTGCACGACGCCGGCTACCGGACCGCGCTGGTGGGCAAGGCCCACTTCGAGCCGTACCTCGACCCGTTCCTCCGCTTCCCCGAGAACGCCCTCAGCCGGAGCGGCACCATCCCGGCCGGCGGCATCCACCGGGGCTTCGAGCACCTCGAGTTCGCCACCCACGGCGCGGCCGGTCCGCTCCACTACGCCCGGTGGCTGGCCGCCGAGCACCCCGAGGCGGTGGGCGGGTACTACGCCACCCTCGACGCGTCCCTGCAGGTGAACGCGGCCGGCGGCGGGGACACCGGGGCGCCGCAGGTGAAGGTCAACCCGATCGACCGGGGGATCTACCACACCGACTGGGTGGCGGACCGGACCGTCGCCTGGCTCGACGGCCTCGACCCGGACGACGACTGGTTCTGCTGGATGAGCTTCCCCGACCCCCACCACCCGTGGGACCCGCCCCAGTCCGAGGTGGGCCGGATCGACTGGCGGGAGGTACCCCTCCCCGACGGGTACCCCGCCACCGCCGCCGAGCGCGAGCGCATCCTGGACGGAAAGCCGCGGCACTGGCGGCTCTGGTACGACGGGACCCTGGTCTCCAACTACGAGGCTCCGGCCGCCTGGGTCCCGGCCACGCTCACCCCCGACCAGGTCCGCGAGGTCACCGCCCGCAACGCGGTGGAGTGCGAGCTCATCGACGAGGCGCTGGGCCGGGTGCTGGCCCGGATCGACGCCCGGGGCTGGGGCGACGACGTGGACGTGGTGTTCACCACCGACCACGGCGAGCTGGGGGGCGACTTCGGGCTGCTCTTCAAGGGGCCGTACCACGTGGACGCGCTGATGCGCCTGCCCCTGGTGTGGCGCCCGGCCCCCTCGGCCGGCGCCGGGGCGGCGGTGGTCACCCGCCCGGTGGGGCTGGTCGACCTGGCCCCCACCTTCTGCGCCATCGCCGGGGTCGAGCCGGCGGGGTGGATGCAGGGCCGGCGCCTGCCGGTGGACGATGCCGACGCGGAGGCCCGGGGGTTCGACCAGGTGCTGACCGAGTGGGACAGCGAGCTGTTCGGGGTCGACGTCCACCTCCGGACGGTCACCCGCGGCGGGTGGGTCTGCACCGCCTACCTGCCCGGCACCTGCCACGACGGCACCGAGGGCGAGCTCTACGACCTGGTGGCCGATCCGCTCCAGCGCGACAACCGCTGGGGCGACCCGGCGGTGCGCTCCCTCCGCGACGACCTGGTCGCCCAGCTGTGGGACAGCCAGCCTCCGCGCCGGGCGGAGCAGCTCGACGTCGTCGCTCCGGTGTGAGCGCCGGGCGCCCCCGGTGAGCGGCGTTCCCGCCCCGGTGGTGCCGACCGGCGGCCCCTCCGGCTACCGGCCGGGGCCGTGGCCCTGCGAGGACGGTGGTCCCGACCGGCGCCAGGTGCCGGCCGGAGGACCGATGGGCCTCGGTATCGGGCCGGGGGACCGGCTGGAGGTGACCGTCCGCCCGGCCATGGCGGCCACCATGGTGGTCACCCGCGACCCGGGCCAGCTCTACCTGCTCCGGCACACCGGCGGGGACGACGCGGTCTGCTCGGTGGAGCGCATCGACCCGGTCACCCTGGAGCCGCTGGCCACGTCGGGGGAGCTGGCCGGTGGTCCCGCCTGGCCGGGCAGCATCGCCGCCCACGCCGACGGCTCGCTGCACGTGGTGTTCGGCAACCACGCCCACCGCCTCGGACCCGATCTCGCCGTGGAGGCCTCGCGGGAGCTCCCCCGCCGGCTCCCCTACAACGGGTTCGTGGTGCTGGCGGACGGGACCCTGGTCACCAAGGACTTCGGTGGGTCTCGGCCGGGGGCGCCGGTGGCCGCGGTCGACCGGCGTCCCTGCCAGCTGGTGGCTCTGGAGCCGGACGGGCTCGAAGTCGTCGGAACCTGCGACCTGCCCGAGGCATCCATCGCCCGGCTCTCGGCGGCCGGGGACACCGTGTACGTGGTGGGCGACACCAGTCTCTTCCGGGTGTGCTGGGATCGGGACCGCGGGCTCTCGCTCGACCACGACTTCCGCCCGGCCTACCGGACCGCGGAGGGCCAAGGGTACGGCTGGGACTGC
>DAHXOA010000157.1 GCA_027365145.1 Acidimicrobiaceae bacterium
CGTAGCACAGGGCGGCATCCGCGCCAGCGCTCCTGCCGAACGTGTCCGCAACGGGCACCAGGTGTTGTGGCTCCGGTGCCGATCCCCTACATTCGCGCCGTGACTTCTCGGATCGGGCACGCGGCGATGGTCCCTGCGGCCGGCGGGACGGAGATCTCGTGACGGATGGCAGCGCCGATGTCGCCGCCGGCGCCGGCGGCGATGGTCCCGGCGGTGGCCAACGCACGCTCCGCATCGGCGAGGCGGCCGAGGAGCTCGGCGTCTCCGCTCGCACGCTCCGGTGGTACGAGGAGCTGGGTCTGCTGGCACCGGCGGGGTACTCGGCCGGCGGTGCCCGCCGGTACTGCCGTGATGACCTGGATCGGGTCGTCCACATCCGGGAGCTCCAGGCGCTCCTGGGCTTCGATCTCACCGAGATCAAAGAGCTGCTTCGAGCCGAAGATTCCCTGGCCGGGCTGCGATCGGAGTACCGGTCGGGAGCCGGCGACGACCGCCGCCGGGAGATCCTGGATGAGGCGCTGACGATCAACGCCCGCCTGGCAGGCCTGGTGGCGGCGAAGCAGGCTCGCCTCGAACGCATGACCGCTGATCTCGACGCCAAGAACCGCCGGTACCGCAAGCTCCTGCGCGATCTCGGTCGGCCCGCGCCGCGCTGATCCGGCGGATGACGGTCCTGGCCCTAGATGGCGGCAGGCCGGTCACCTGACCCGGCGCTCGGGTGGGCTCAGGTGGGCGCTACCCGCTGCCGGCTGCGGAGGGTGAGGACTTCACTCGCGCCCCACAGGAGCAGTGCGAGGACACCGAAGGCGCCGGCCAGCTCGACGACTGCATGCCACCCACCGGCGGCATAGGTGATCCCGGTCGTAGCCGATCCGAGCGAGCCTCCGATGAAGTAGCTCACCATGTACCCGGAGTTGAGGCGGCTCCGCGCCTCGGGGCGGAGGGCATAGATGAGCTGCTGGTTCTGGATCTGGATGGACTGGATGCCGAGGTCGACGAGCAGGACGCCGGCCATGAGCGGAATGAGGTGGGTCGTCCCGACGAACAGGAGCCAACACGATCCGATCACGATGCACAGCGAGAGGCCGCTTGTCAGGCGCTCGTAGCCCCGGTCGGCGAGGCGCCCGCTGAACGACGCGGCGAGCGCACCCCCGGCGCCGAGCAACCCGAACAGTCCGATCACGGCCTGGCTGTAGTGGTAGGGCGAAGCCGCCAGCAAGAACGCGATGCTCGTCCACATGACGTTGAACGTGGCGAAGGCCAGGGCGCCGAGCGCCGAGCGCAGCCGCAGCACGCGCTCGGTGCGCATGAGGTGGACGACGGATCCGAGCAGCTCGGCGTAGCGGATCGTCGGACGGTCGTCCTCGCCCGGGAGCACACGCAGCAATGTGCCGGCAAGCACCAGCATCGCCACCCCCGCCACCACATAGACCGTCCGCCACCCCGCCACCTGGGCGATCAAGCCGGCGAAGGTCCGCGCCAGGAGGATGCCGAGGAGGAGGCCGCTCATGACGGCGCCGACCACCCTGCCCCTCGTGGCGTCGTCGGCAAGGTGGGCGGCGAAGGGGACCAGGATCTGGGCGACGACGGAGCAGACGCCGGCGACGATGACGGCCACGATGAGGATGGCGACGGAGGGCGCCACCGACGCGACGAAGAGCCCCGCGCTGGCACCGAGGAGGACCGTGGGGATGAGCCGTCGGCGAACCAGGAGGTCGCCGAGGGGGACGAGGAACGCCAGGCCGATCCCGTACCCGATCTGAGACCCGGTCACGGCGAGGGATACGACGCCCGAGCCGACGTGGAAGGTCCGGGCGATGGTCGGCAGCAGGGGCTGGGCGTAGTACAGATTGGCGACGGACATCCCGCAGGCAACCCCGAAGATCACCGTGAGCAGGGGCGTCATGCGCGTCCGGGTCGGCGTCTGAACCATGACGCCACGGAGCATACGGGGGTGGGGGAGAGCTTCGAGCGCCCGGCGCGCCCGCCCAGGTGACCGCGACGATGACCCTAGACTCGTCGGCGTGGTGGCTACGGGGCATGGACACGAGCGAGACATGAGCGGTGTCCAGGTCTCCCTGAGCGCAGGGGGCGCGCCGGAGCCGGGTCGGGCATCGACCCCGACCGCCTCATCCGACCCCGACCGCCTCGACCGTATCCTCACGGCGCCCAACGGCATCACGGTCGTCCGCCTGGCGTGCATCCCACTGTTCGTCTGGTTGCTGTTCGGCGTCCACCGCCAGACCGATGCCGCCATCCTGCTCGGCGGCCTGGGTGCGACGGACTGGGTCGACGGGCAGGTGGCGCGGCGGTGGCACCAGGTCTCGACCGTAGGGAAGGTCCTCGACCCGACGGCCGACCGACTCCTCGTGGGGACCGCCGTGATCGCGATCGTGGTGCACGGGGCCGTTCCGGTCTGGTTCGCAGTGGCCACGCTGGCCCGTGAAGCTCTTGTCTCCGTCGCGGTCCTCGTGCTGGCATCACTCGGTGCGGAGCGCATCGACGTGCTCATGGTCGGGAAGGCGGGTACGTTCGCGCTGATGTTCGCGTACCCGGCGTTCCTCCTCGGCGACGGGAGGGCGGCGTGGCAGGGCGACGTGCGCATTGCGGCATGGATCACCGGGGCGCTGGGACTCGCACTGGCCTGGGTGGCGGCAGGCGCCTACGTGCCCGTCGCCCGCCGGGCTCTCCGCGCCGGCAGAGCGGGCGACGCTGGAAGGGGAGGGACATCGCAATGAAGGCAGTCATCATGGCGGGCGGGGAGGGAACCCGGCTCCGACCCCTCACCTCGAACCAACCCAAGCCGATGCTCCCCATGGCCAACCGGCCGATGATGGAGCACGTCGTCAACCTCCTCCGGAACCACGGGTTCGAGGACATCGTGGTCACTGTGGCCTTCATGGCGAACGCAATCCGCACCTACTTCGGTGACGGCTCGGAGTTCGGGGTGCGTATGGTCTACGCCACTGAGGAGACACCGCTCGGCACGGCCGGTTCCGTCCGCAACGCCCGCGACGAGCTCGAGGAACGGTTTCTCGTGATCTCCGGGGACGTGTTGACCGACATCGACCTCACCCGGGTGGTCTCGTTCCACGAGCAGCACGGCGCCGTGGCCACGCTCGCCCTGAAGGCGGTCGACAACCCACTGGAGTTCGGGATCGTGATCACCAACGAGGACGGCTCGGTGGAGCGGTTCTTGGAGAAGCCCACCTGGGGTCAGGTCTTCAGCGACACGATCAACACCGGGATCTATGTCCTGGAGCCCGAGATCTTCGACTTCATTCCCCCCGACCGGCCGGTGGACTTCTCCGGTGAGTCGTTCCCGGCCATGCTCGAAGCCGGCCGGCCGCTGTTCGGTTACGTGGCCGACGGCTACTGGGAGGACGTGGGCACGCTCGAGGCGTACCTCCGAGCACACCAGGACATCATGGACGAGCGCGTCCAGGTGGAGATCGAGGGCTTCCCGCTGCGCTCGGGGGTGTGGCTCGGGAAGGGCAGCGAGATCGATCCGACGGTGGAAGTCGTCGGCCCGGCCATCATCGGCGAGAACTGCGTCATCGGACCCCAGGCCCGCCTCGGGTCGTACTGCACTCTCGGCTCCAACGTCCGGATCGGGGATGCCGGGGCGCTCGAGCGCTCCATCGTCCACGACAACGTCTACCTCGGTAGCGGCGTCCGGATCGACGGGAGCGTGCTTGGCCGCGGCGGTGACCTCCGGCAGGGTGTGCGGTGCGAAGAGGGCGTCGTGCTGGGCGAGCAGTGCTTCGTCGGTGCCCACGCCGAGCTGAAGGCGGGCGTGAAGGTGTACCCGTTCAAGACGGTGGAGGCCGGTGCCACCGTCAACTCGTCGATCGTGTGGGAGTCCCGCGGAGCGCGCTCGCTCTTCGGCAGGGACGGTGTCCAGGGCCTGGCGAACGTCGATATCAGCCCGGAACTGGCCGTACGCCTCTCGATGGCCTGGGCTTCCACGCTGGAGAAGGGCAGCACCGTCGCCATCAGCCGGGACACGAGCCGGGCCGCACGCGTGCTGAAGCGGGCGATCATGGTCGGGTGCAACGCGGCGGGAGTCAACGTCTACGACCTGGAGGCGGCCACGGTGCCCGTCACCCGCTTTCAGGTGCGGTCGTCCGCCAGCCTTGCCGGCCTTACCGTGCGGCTCGCACCCGACGACCCCCAATCGGTGGTCATCCGGTTCTTCGACGAGAACGGCATCGACATCGACGAGGCGATGCAGCGGAAGATCGAGCGGCTGTACCACCGGGAGGACGTGCGCCGGGTGCTGGCGCGCGAGATCGGCGACATCGGCTTCCCGTCCCGGGCGCTCGAGTACTACACCGCCGCATTGATCGACTCGGTCGACTTGTCCGGCGTGCACGCCGCCGGGGTCAAGCTGGTCCTTGACTACTCGTTCGGGACCGCCAGCTTCGTCATGCCCAACCTCCTCTCGAAGGTCGACGCCGAGGTGCTCGTGGTGAATCCCTTCGCCAACACCGGCGGGGCGATGCGCTTCGACCGGCAGGCCAGCGCGGCGCGGGTGGCCGACCTCGTCCGGGCCTCTGGCGCCTCGTTCGGCGCCGTGATCGATCCCGGGGGCGAGCACGTCATGGTCGTCGACGACAGCGGTCACGTGCTCAGCGATGACGTGACCCTGCTCGTGCTCCTCAGCCTCGTGACGGAGGCGATGCCCGGGGTGCCGGTGGCGCTCCCGGTAGCCGCCTCCCGGGCAGCCGAGGAGATCTGTGCCCGTGCCGGATCGGAGATCGTATGGACGAAGCTGTCTACCCCCCACCTCATGGAGGTGGCGGCGAGCGGGAAGGTGGGGTTCGCCGCCAGCCAGACGGGAGGGTTCATCTTCCCTCGGTTCCTCCCCGCCTACGACGGGGCGGCCACCCTGGCGAACCTCCTGGCCATGCTGACCTCAACGGGCCGGCGCCTCTCCGACCTGGTTGCGACACTGCCGGCGGTGCACATCGCCCACCAGGAAGTCCACACCGCATGGGAGATGAAAGGGACGGTCATGCGAACCTTTCTCGAACGGTCGGCGGACCGCAGGCTCGTGCTGGTGGACGGCGTGAAGATCGAGGAGGACGACGGCTGGGCGCTCGTCCTGCCTGACCCCGAGGAGCCGGTGACCCACGTGTGGGCCGAGGCGCCGAGCGATGCCCAGGCCGAAGCCCGGGCCCAGGAGCATGCCGTTCGGCTGCGGCAGCTCCTGGGGTGAGCCCGACCCCGGCACCTGGGGTCGGGTAAGGTCCGTCCATGGACGTTCCCGAGGACTGCCGCTACTCCAAAGACCACGAGTGGGCCCGACCGGACGCTGGTCGTATCCGGGTCGGGATCACGGCATTCGCCCAGGACGCCCTCGGTGACATCGTATTCGTCTCGCTACCGGCGGTGGGCGCCACGGTGGCGGCCGGGGACGTCATCGGCGAGGTCGAGTCCACCAAGTCGGTGTCGGAGCTCTATGCCCCGGTGGCAGGGGAGATCGTGGCCGTGAACGAGGCGCTGGTCGAAGCGCCCGAACGGTTGAACCAGGATCCCTACGGCGAGGGATGGGTCTGTGAGGTAAGCGCGTCCGATCCCGACCCCACGACCGGGCTGATGGACGCGGCCGCGTATCGGCAGTTGACCGACGGCTGAGCGGTCGGATCGACCGCGTCCGGACGGCGCGGGCGACTCCCGCGGATCACGCCGCTGCCAGCGGCTACCGTGAGGGACGTGTTCTGCCACAACTGCGGTCACCGGAACCCCGAGGGTGTGCGATTCTGCTCATCGTGCGGGTCCGAGCTGTTCGTCGCCGGCTCGGATACGACGGTCACCCTCCATCCGGTGGAGGATGCGTCCGACGTTGACGACGAATCGAGCATCACGGCGCTCGAGCTCCCGCGAGGCACGGGCATGCTCGTCGTCAAGCGCGGTCCGAGCACCGGTGTGCGGTTCGTGCTGGACAAAGACCTGATCCGGGCGGGCCGTCACCCCGAGAGCGACATCTTCCTCGACGACATCACCGTGTCCCGCCGCCATGCCGAGTTCGTGACCGACTCCGACGGGACCACCGTGCGGGACGTCGGCTCGCTGAACGGCACGTACGTCAATCGCGAGCGCATCGAGGAGGTGCGGCTGTCGAGTGGGGACGAGGTGCAGATCGGGAAGTTCAAGCTGGTGTACCTCGTGGCCATTGGCGAATGAACACGACGTCGGTGTGGCCGGTGGGGGACGGTTGAGCGTGGCTTCCCGTTCATACCTGTCCATCGGCGATGTCCTGACACTGCTCCGACGCGAGTTCCCCGACATCACGATCTCGAAGATCCGGTTCCTGGAGAGCCAGGGTCTGGTCAATCCGGAGCGCACCCCTTCGGGGTACCGGAAGTTCTACGACCACGACGTGGAACGGTTGCGCTGGGTGCTCGTCCAGCAGCGCGAGCACTTCCTCCCATTGCGGGTGATCAAGGACCGCCTCGAGAGCGCTGGTGACGGATCGCTCCCCCCGGAGGACGATCCCGGCGACCTGGCGGTCGCCGGCAGCCGCGAGGAGCCGGGGCACGATCCCGGCATGGACGATCCCGTGCCTGCCCGGTCGGACGTCACCCCGGCCGGTGTCGGTGCTCGGTCTGCCGTCGGTCGTGATTAGGCGCGTTTCCAGGGTGGCACTTCGGAGCCGATCACGATCGTGGCCGTGGCGGAGGACGAGCAGGTGTGGATCGGGAGGCCCGCCATGCCGGTCAGGTCGGAGGGGCGCTCGGCGCGCCCCGCAGCGCAGGTCTGGGGCGACGAGCCGGTCCGGCACGGCGCCACCGGCGGTCCAAGCGAACGGGGCGGGAGGGCCGAGCCCGGGAACCCGCACGTCGTGCCGAGCGAGGATCGGCGCGGTCCCCTGGCCCGGAGCGGCGACGGTCCCCAACGGGGTCGGCCGACGGCTCCGGAGTCGGTGTCCGGCACCGGGCAACCCGTCCAGCCCCTGCCTGGCCCGGTGTCGGCGCCCGTCGCCGGACCGGGCCGTGCGTGGACGGAGGCGGGGGACGAGGGGAGCTACACCCACGACGAGCTGGCAGTGGCCAGCGGGCTCACTCCCGAGCGCGTCGGCGACCTGCGATCACACGGGTTGATCGCGCCCGAGGTGATCGGAGGCAGCGAGCTCTACGACGCGGATGCCCTGGTCGTCGCCCAGCTGGCAGCCCGTTTCGCGGCGTTCGGGGTGGAACCGAGACACCTCCGGCTCTACAAGAACGCAGCTGAACGCGAAGCGGGGTTCGTGGAGCAGGTGATCTTGCCCCTGGTCCGACAGCGGAACCCCGAGGCACGGGCACAAGCTCGCGAGACCTCGGCCGACCTCCTTTGCCTGGGCAGAGAGCTGCGGGAGGTCCTCGCCGACCGCGCGCTGCGGGACCTCCTCCAGCGGCGGTGAGCCGCTGAGGCGGCGTTCTGACCGCGCCGTCGGCTGGGGTCGGGGGCGCCCTGACCTCCGGGTCCGGCTCGGCGGGTGGTGCGATCGCGTTCTCGTCGCACGGCGAGTAAGTTGCAGTGCATGGTCGAAGTCCGGCTCCGGGCGGTGCGTGTTGACCTCCAGTCGAACACCCCCGTGCTCCTCCTCCAGGAGCAGGAGGGCCTGGAGCGGACGCTGCCGATCTTCATCGGGGCGCCAGAGGCGACGGCCATCGCGTTCGCTATTCAGGGGATGGACACCCCCCGTCCCATGACCCACGACCTCATCCGCGACCTGCTCGAGGCACTCTCGACCGACGTCGTCCGCGTCACGATCACCGAGCTGCGTGGCTCGACGTACTATGCCGAGATCGTCTTGCACCGCGAAGGCGGCGAGCCGATCGCGGTCTCGTCCCGTCCGTCGGATGCCGTGGCGGTGGCCGTCCGCACCGGAGCGCCGTTGTTCGTCAACGACGATCTCATGGACGCCCAGGGCATGCTGCTCCCGATCGACGACGACACCGGCAGTGAGGACGACGGGAGCACGGGAGGAGAGGAGCCGGTGGCCAACCCGGACGAGCTGGTGGGCGAGTTCCGGACGTTCCTCGACAACATCCGTCCCGAGGACTTCTCGTCCTGAGCCACACGAGGCCGCGGTGGGCTGGGGTCAGGCCGACCGCTCCGGTCTGCTGGTGGTCGGATCGGTCGGAGTGCCGCCGGGTGAGGAGGCGGAGCCGGTGCGGCTCTACGGAGTCACGAGGATCCGTCCGCGCACACCGCCGCGCAGCACGGTATCGAGCGCCCCGGGCAGCCCGAACAGGTCCACCTCGCCCATCGCCATCCAGTCGAGCACCGCGTCCGGCCAGGCCCCGGCCAGCCGGCCCCAGATCGCCCGTCGCTCGTCGACTGGTGTCGAGACGCTGTCGATCCCGATGAGCGCCACGTCTCGAGTGATGAAGGGGTAGACCGTCGTGACCAGTTCGGGTCCGCCGGTGAGGCCGCTGGCCGCCACGGCACCGCCGTAGCGCACCGAGCGCAGCACGCTCGCCAACGTGGCACCACCGACGCAGTCGATCGCGCCAGCCCATGTCTCTGGTCCGAGCACGCGCTCGGGGCGTTGCTCGAGATCCGCCCGCCCGATGACGGAACGGGCACCCAGGTGCTCGAGGTAATCGTGCTCCGCACTCTTCCCCGTGCTGGCGACGACGTCGAAGCCCCGGGCTGCCAGGAGGGCGACGGCAAGGCTCCCGACGCCCCCCGACGCCCCGGTCACCAGGATCGGGCCGGCGTCCGGCCGGATACCATGCCGCTCCAGCCGGAACACCGAGAGGGCGGCCGTGAAGCCCGCCGTGCCGATCAGGGCGGCATGCCGGGGGTCGAGCCCGGCTGGCAGGGGGACCACCCAGGAGGCGGGAACCCGGGCCAGCTGGGCGAAGCCGCCGAAGTGGGCGATACCCAGCTCGTAGCCGTGCACGACGACGACGTCCCCGGCCGCCACCACGGTACTGTCGGAGGCGACGACGGTCCCCACCAGGTCGACGCCGGGGACGAGCGGGGAGATCCGGGCCACCCGGTTGCCCGGCACGGTGACCATACCGTCCTTGTAGTTCACGGCCGACCAGTCGACGCGGACGGTGACGTCGCCGGCGGGGAGTTGTGTGTTGGGCAGCCGCCGCACACCGGCGACGACCCCATCACCACGCCGCTCGACGACGAAGGCATCGAAGGTGGGGGGCAGCCCCGACCCACGGGTGTCACCCCTGTCGCCCGCCTCACCCCTGCCGCCGGGTGGGGCGTCGATGCTCCCGTCCTCCGGCCGTCCGGTGGTGTCGGTGCCGGGGCGGGCTGACGCTCCTGCGTTGTCCATGGGGGGTACGGTACCCAGATCGTGGAACGGCCGCCGAGTGATCCGGGTCGAGGTCCGTCCGGAGATCCCCGTGCACCGTGGACGGTCGAGGTGGCGGCTGCGATGCGGGCGACGAGGGGCACGCTGGAGGCCGGCGGCGGGGCGTGCACCTGGCTCGAGCGTCCACCGCGCGAGGAAGGGCGCACCGTGCTCATGGCGTGGGCAGGTGACGGAGAACCGCTTCGGGTGTCGCCACCGGGCGTGGGCATCGGTAGCCGGGTCCACGAGTATGGCGGCGGGGCGGTCTGCGTGCGGGGTACCACGGCGTACTACGTGGACCATGCCGACCAGCAGGTCTACCGGGTGGAGCTCCGCTCCGACGGCGCGGCCGCCACCCCCTACCGACTCACGGGCGCCGGGATCGGATCCCTCGGATCCCTCGGTCGGATGGGCGATCAGCCGGTCCGCTACGGCGACCTGTCGACGGATCCGGCAGGTCGGTGGGTGGTGGCAGTCGAGGAGTCCTACGACCGGTCAGGCTGTCGGCACCGGATCGTCGCCATCGATGCGCGGACGGGAGATGCACGGCCCCGATCTCCTGTCGTGCTGGTCGACCGTGGGGACTTCATGGTGGCCCCCCGGGTCTCGGCTGACGGGAGGTACCTGGCCTGGATCACGTGGGACCGTCCGGCAATGCCCTGGGACGACTCGACGCTCCGTGTCGCCCGGCTCGATGTCATCGACGGCGTCCCCCGTCTACGTGCCGACCGCGAGGTGGCCGGGGGCTCGGGCTCGTCGGTGGGGCAACCCGTATGGTGCCGGGACGGCTCCCTCGTGTTCGCGTGGGACCGGGACGGGTGGTGGCAGCCCTACCGGGTTGCCGACCACGCCCGATCGGGCGCCGCCGTCCGTATGGTGGGCGAGCGGGCCGAGTTCCACGAGCCGGACTGGGTCCTCGGGATCCGGACGATCGCAGAAGTCGCCGACGGGTCGCTCCTCTGCCGGGTCGGTCGCCCCGATGGGGACGGGCTCGTCCGCCTGTGGCCGCCCGGGACCCCGGACGGCACCGACGCGGCAACCGACGTGGCAGCCGACGTGGCAGCCGACGTGGCGGCCGACGCCTGTGTGCTCGGGGGCCTTGCCGGTGCCGCCGGTGCCGAGGCCGACCGCTGGCGGATGGAGCGCGTCGCGCTCCCGGCGGTGGGCATTACCGGCATCGCAGTGCCCCCCGACGAGGATCACGTCGCGTTCGTCTCGGGCTCGAGCCCGATGGAGAGCTCCGTGGTGTGGCGGGTGGACCTGGGCTCCCGGGGCAGGCCCGGAGGGGGTGCAGGGGGCGCCGAGGCCCTCACCCCGCGGACGACGGCGTCACTTCCGGTGTCCTCCGGCGAAGCGGTGACACTGGCAACCCGAACCGGCTCCGTGCCTGGCTGGGTCCACCTACCCAGGATGCCCGGGGGGCGGCAACCACCGCCACCCCTGGTGGTGATGTGCCATGGTGGCCCGACCGGTGCGTGGCAGCGCGGGCTCGATCCGGTCGTACAACTCCTCGTCGGCCGCGGCATCGCGGTTGCCGGTGTCGACTACCGCGGGAGCAGCGGGTACGGCCGGGAGTACCGGCAGCGGATCCTCGGCCGGTGGGGAGTCGACGACGTCGACGACGTGGTGGCCTTCGCCGAGGCCCTGGCGGCCACCGGCCGGGTGGACGGCACGCGGATGGTGGCTCGGGGCACGAGTGGCGGCGGGATGACGGCGCTCGGCTGCCTCGTCCGGTCCGACCGGTTCTTCGGCGCAGTGGCATGGTACGGCGTCACCGACCTGGAGGCGCTGGCCGCGACCACGCACCCCTTCGAAGCGGACTACCTCGACGGGCTGGTCGGTCCACTGCCAGAGGCCCGGGACACCTACCGGGAGCGGTCGCCGCGGTGGAACACGGACCGCATCTCGGGCTCGGTGCTGTTGTTCCACGGGAACGCCGACCCCGTGGTCCCGGCCGACCAGACGCTGCAGTTCGCCGAGGCGCTCGTCCGCCGGGGCGTTCGCTGCGAGTACCGGCTGTTCGACGGAGAGTCCCACGGATTTCGTCGCCCGGAGACCGTCGTCGCCTGCCTCACCGACGAGCTGGCCTTCCTCTCTTCGCTGTTCGCCGGTTCCACCCCTGAACGGGACGGGGGAGAGCCGGGTGCCCGGAGCAGCAACGTGCGCCTCCGGTAGGTTGTAGGCACGATGGAGGTGTCGCCCGCGTCAGGAGGCCAGGGTCCGGTCGCGCCACCGGCCACCTCAACCCGGGGGGCGGCTCGCGCCCCGGGGCCGGACGGCGGGCAGGATGGACCCGGGAACCCGGTTCGCGCCGGTAGGGGAGCAGCGGCGCGAAGACGGGTGACGGCGGCGCTTGGTTCGGCAGGTGGTGGTGCCCGCGGTTGGATCGGCGGCCTCTCGCCGGAGTGGGGCGACGCGCTCGTCTACGGTGCCTCGGCCGTCTTCGCCATCCTTACCATCGCCATTGCCGGGATCCCGCTCTACCGGCAGTGGGGTGAGATGGCGGTCGGGCCCTACCTGGTGGCCACAGTCGGCATGGGCGTGGTGGCGCACGTGGCGGCCCGGCGCCGACAGTGCGTACCGGCGGCCGCCCCAAGTCCGGGCCCGGACGTGGCGGGCATGGAGTCGCCCCGCCCCCCGGGTTCACTGCGCTGGACGAAGGTGGCGAGGGTCGCGGCGTTCGTGGTGGTGCTGGGCGGCGCGACGGTGGTGCCGCTCACCATGGAGGTCATCTGGCGATCGGAGGGCAACCCGTCCGCCCACGTCCAACCCGAGGTGGTGGTGGTCGAACGCGCCGGAGCGCGGGCGGCGAGCGGGAAGGATCCCTACCAGGTCATCGACCGCAACGGACACGTGCTCGTCCACGTGGCGGGGCAGCCCACCTACGAGCTCTACTACCCCTACCTCCCGGGGATGGTGCTCTTCGGGCTCTCATCCAGCCTCGACAAGCATCCGAGCCGGCTCACCGACGCCCGGATCCAGTTCCTGGCGTTCACTGCCATCGTGACCGTGCTGGCGCTGGCGTTCGTGCGCGGCGCCGACGAACCTCGTCGCCGGGTGCTCCAGCTCCTGACCGTGCTCCCGGCCGCCGCGCTGCCGCTGGCCACCGGCGGCGACGACATGCCGGTCGTCGCCCTGATGCTGCTGGCGCTGGTGGCGCTCCAGCGCCGCCGCCCGCTCCTGGCCGGCTTGGCCATGGGGGCGGCATCGTCGCTGAAGTTCACCGCCTGGCCCCTCGCCGTGTTCGCGGCGTGGGTGGTCTTCGACCGGCGGCCAGCGAGGGCCACCCTCTGGTACCTCGCCGGGGTGGTGGTGGTGACCGGGGTGGTCGTGGCACCGGTGGCGCTGGCCAATCCGACGGCGTTCATCGACAACGTCGTCCGGTTCCCACTCGGGCTGTCAGGCATCGCCTCACCAGCGGCGAGCCCGCTCCCGGGTCACCTCCTCGTGAGCGCTTTTCCCCGGTGGCACCGGGTCTACGTCTACGTGCTGGTGCTTGGCGGGGGCGCGCTTCTCGCCCTCCGGCTCTGGAAAGCCCCTCCCCGAGATGCCGCTGCCGCCGCCATCTTCACCGGGTGGGTGATGCTCATCGCCATCATGCTGGCACCGGCCACCCGGGTGGGATATCTGCTCTACCCGGTCGACCTGCTCGCGTGGGGCTGGATGCTCCGTCGGGCGGACGAACCCGCCATCGCCGGGCCCCCCGACCGGTCGGGCCGGCCAGGGCGGCTGCCGCCGCTCCGGTGGCACGCGGGCTCCGCTTCCGACGGTGCCGCCCTCGCTTCCGGCGCTGGCGTCGCGGCCGCCTCTGGCAGCGGGCCGCTGCGGAGCCCGGGTCAGGTCGAGTCGGGGACCTCGAAGATCGTCAGGGCGAACGGTGTCGTCCCCGCCGCGCTCTCGGGCGAGATCACGACGCCACACTCCCAGTAGTACCCGTCCGAGCTGCCCTTCTCCGCCAGGAGCTCGATGTCCTGGGCCTGCCTCGGATCGGCGCCGTTGTGGTCGTTCATCCACCCAAGCGTGGCGAATTCGGCGGTGAAAAAGGCGTGGAGCTCCGCACCGTCGAGCGAGCTCTCCATGTCGATGGTCTCGTTGTACTGGGAGGCATTGCCCGCTGAGTCGGTGGACGAGATCACCCGGGTTCCGACCGGGACGGCGAGCGAGGCCAGGATGTCGGGAGGCGGTTGGCCGAGGGTCTCGATCGACTTCAGCGCCGAGGCACCCGGCTGGACCGGGACGAGGGTCCCGTCCTTCAGTCGGATCGACCGGATGGTGAGCTGGGTCGGGGAGCTGGTGACGATGGCGGAAGCCGTGAACCCGACGGCCAGGATGACGACGGCGAGTGCCAGGACCAGGAAGGCGGGGGACCGGAGTGACAGCTTCCCGGTAGCAGGCACGCCTTCACCCGGTGGGACTGGGCCGTCAGGAAGCCGGCGTGTGGCGTCGAGGTCGCGGCTGACGGTCGCAGCGCCCGGGGCGGCGGGCAGACTGCCTCCGCCACCGAGTGGCGGAACTGCGGGGGACGCCATGATCCGCTGATCCTACCGGTACTCCTCCGGTGCGGTCCTGCCGGCTCAGGCCACGTCGGCTGGATCCGGATCGGGGGCCCCATCGAGCGACGCCGCAACCCGGAAGGATGCTGCCGAGGCCCCGAGTGTGAGTCCGAGCACCACCCAGCGAATGTGCTTGGGGAGGTGGGCGAAGGCGACGAGAGTGGCGAGTGTGTCGCCGACGTCAGCCACGCCGGCGAGGGCGACCCATGCCCGGGCCTCCTGGTCCGAACGTCCAAGCGCCCGGAGCGTGCCGCACCCGAGCGCGAGGTCGCGACCGCCCAGGGTCCGGGCGAACAGCCGTACGGCGGGTCGGCGGGCCTCGTCGCCCACCCACGGAGCCGCGACGACCACTGGTGTGGCCAGGGCGGTGAGGCCGATGGCGATGCGCCCCCAGGCGATCAACCGGGCCAACAGCTCGAGTCGTTTCGTGCTCACCGTCGCAAGCTACCCGGTTCTCGCCGTCTGGAGGAGATCTGTCGTCACTCTGCGTGGTGCACTTCGGTCACGCCCCGGGACGCATCCTGTTCACGTGCCATTTACATTCGCCACAGGTTGGATCAAACTACCTGGGAGATCGGTGTCGCCTGGTTGCGATACCGACAGGAGGGGGTGCCCGGCGTGGCGTCGGGTGCGGGTTCCTGTCACCGTGAAGGGAGCGGCCGGGTCCAGACGACCCGGCCGCTGTCGTCACGGGCATCGTTCCATCGTGACCCGGACCACCCGAGGTGGTCGAGGGGACCGGTGCCGTGACCGAGCCTCCAGGATGCCGCCCCCTGTAGAGCACGGGTGACGTACGCCTTGGCCTGGTAGACGGCCTCCGGGGGCTCGGCGCCGAGGGCGAGGAGCGCGGTGATGGCGGCGGAGAGCGTGCAGCCCGTGCCGTGGGTGTGGCGCGTCATGACTCGGGGCGCCCCGTACACGACGGCGTGCTCGCCGTCGAACAGGACGTCGACGGACATCCCTCGACCGGCGTCGGCGCCGGGACCGCCGAGATCCAGCTCCTCGAGCCGGATCTCCTCCACGTGGCCGCCGGTCACGACCACCCACTCCGTCCCACCACGGTGGATGGCACGCGCCGCTGCGACCATCGACGCCACGTCGTGGACCGCTCCAGCCGGGAGGCCGGCGAGGATGGCGGCCTCGCCGGCGTTCGGGGTCACGAGGAAGGCGTGGGGCAACAGGAGCTCCCTGACCGAGCCGAGCCCCCCGTCGAGGAGCCGCTCGCCGGTCGACGCAGCACCTACCGGGTCGACCACGAGCCTGGGCAACACCCGGGCTCGGGCCAGCGCCGCCACCATCTCGACCGTCTCCCTCGTCGCCAACATGCCGCATTTAGCGGCCACCACGTCGAAGTCGGCGACCACGGCGTCGATCTGGGCGGCGACCATCCCGGTCGGGATGGCATGGAGACCGTGGATCCCCGTGGTGTCCTGAGCGGTGACGGCGGTGATGGCCGTGAGGGCGAACACCCCGAACGCACCCATCGTCTTCAGGTCGGCCTGGACGCCGGCCCCGCTTCCGGAGTCCGAACCGGCGATGGTGAGCGCGGCCGGGGGTGTAGGACCTCCCGGCGGCGGTGCTGTCACCGGGTGTCGACGGCGATGAGCCCGTCCGTCGGGCTGGACGCCGCGGCGTGGAACCGGCGCGGGATGCGCCCGGCGGCCCAGGCGTCCC
Organism: Acidimicrobiaceae bacterium; assembly: GCA_027365145.1. Classification (GTDB taxonomy): domain Bacteria; phylum Actinomycetota; class Acidimicrobiia; order Acidimicrobiales; family RAAP-2; genus JAKADK01. The sequence continues at coordinate 15,535 of DAHXOA010000157.1, forward strand.
TCCCGGCGACGACGGCGCCCCGCATGGCCGCCGCCATCCGCTCAGGTCGCTGGGCACGGGTGATGGCCGACGCGACGAGCACGCCGTCACAGCCGAGCTCCATGGCGAGGCAGGCGTCGGAGGCAGTGCCGATCCCGGCGTCGAGGATGACCGGCACGCCAGCCTGCTCGACGATGAGCGAGATGTTGTGGGGGTTGCGGATGCCGAGGCCGCTCCCGATGGGGGATCCGAGGGGCATGACCGCCGCGCACCCGCATGCCTCGAGCCGGCGGGCAACGACGGGATCGTCAGTGGTGTACGCCAGGACGGTGAAGCCGTCGTCGACCAGGATCTCGGCCGCGGCGACCAGCTCGATCGGATCGGGGAGGAGGGTCCGATCGTCTCCGATGACCTCGAGCTTCACCCAGTCGGTCCCGAACGCCTCCCGGGCCAGTCGGGCGGTGAGCACCGCCTCGGTCGCGGTGTAGCAACCCGCCGTGTTCGGCAGGGCGGAGACCGCCAGCTCGGCCAAGACGTCGAGGAGGGAGCCCCGTGCCTGGGGGTCGACGCGGCGGAGTGCCACGGTGGCGATCTCGGATCCCGACGCCGCCAGCGCCCGGTGCAGGGCGTCGAGGGAAGCCATCCCTCCAGTGCCAAAGAGCAGCCGGGAGGCCAGACGCCGACCGGCGATCACGAGGGGGTCGTCTCTCCATTCCGGCACGGATCCCGGATCGTCGACGGGAAGATCAGACCCTGCTCGCCCGCCCGGGCTGGATGGGGGCAGGGTCGCCGACGAGTCGATCACGGTGTCATCGTACCGGTATCCTCCCGACTTACCCGCCGGCTGCCGCCGTCACGATCTCGACGCGGTCGCCGTCTGTGATGACGGTGCCCTTCCAGCGACTGGTGGGGACGACCTCGTCGTTGAGCGCCACGGCGACACCCTTGGGGGAGGGGCACCAGACGTCGACCACCTGGGCCACCGTGACGTGGCGCGGGCCCAGCCACGTTGTTCCGTTCACGACGACCGCCGTCATCGTATTGCCACGCCCGCGCTCAGGTCGGAGGACGTGGCGGTCGGGAACCGCTCGGGTCCGAAGGGGGCCACCACGTCGGGGAGGGGGCGGCCGGCCAGCAGATCGGCCACTGCGGCGGCGGTGACCGGGGCGAGGAGGATCCCGTTTCGGTAGTGACCGACGGCCAACGCGAGTCCGGGGACCGGGCTCCAACCGACGACCGGCGCGTTGTCCGGGGTCCCCGGACGGAGCCCAGTGGCGCACTCCACCAACTCGTACTCGTCAATGCCCGGCACGAGTGATCTCGAGTCCCGGAGCAACGTGTAGACGGCTCCCGCCTCGACCGTCCGGTCGGCGCCACGTTCCTCGCTGGTCGCGCCCACGACCAGGGAGCCGTCGTTGCGGGGGACGAGGTAGCACGGAACGCCGTGGACGAGCCCCCGCACCGTGTGGGACAGACGGGGTGCACGCCCTCCCGCCCGCAGTCGAAGGGTCATACCCTTGACGGGCCGGACCGGAGGGAGCGCACCGGCAGGGATCCCCTGGACCGACGCGAGGTCCCATCCGGAGGCCATCACCATGGCGGGGGCGGCGAGCGCGGATCCGGTCTCCAGGGCGACGCCGGACACGGCCCCGGTCCGGCCCCGGTCGACGGCGACGACGCGATCGGTGACGAAGGTCACCTGGTGCGCCCGGCAGGCGGCCACCAGTGCTGCCACGAGAAGGCGGTTGTCCACCCGGTGGTCACCGGGCACGTAGGCACCGCCGTGGGAGCTTGGCGACAGTGCCGGCTCGAGTTCCCTGCTCTCACGTCTGGAGAGCGGCGTCACCGCGAGCCCGAGCGAGGTCTGGTAGGCACGGATGTCGTCGAGGGCCAGGCGATCCGAGTGGTCGGCACCGACGACGATGGTGCCGGAGCGGAGGTAGCCGGCGCCCTGGCCCGCCGCTGCTTCGAGGTCGGCGTTGAACGCCGGCCACAGCCCGGCAGCGTGGAGCGTGAGACGGGCCAGCGCCTCTTCGCCGTAGTGGGCCTCGGTCACGGGCGCGAGCATGCCGGCGGCGGCCCAGGTGGCACCGCGCCCGGGTGCCGGGTCGATGATCGTGACCCGGCACCCGTCTTCCGCCACCCGCCAGGCGATCGACAGGCCGATCACGCCGCCGCCCACGATGACCACCTCGGGTTGCCCCGGAACGTTGCTCATGGCGGCCATCCTAGGGAGTCCGGAGTCCGGAGTCCGGAGTTCCCGAGGCGGGGACTGCCCTGGCGTCCCTTCCGCGTCTCGTCCCTTCCGCGTCTCGTCGCGACGGCGGACCGAGGTTGATCGCCACGCGACCGGGAACGGTCGTGGCGGCGTGTACCATTGACCGACCGCAGTCGGGCCAGCGTCGTCCCGGGCGGGAAGATCCACCACCTCTCGATGGAGCGACCCGATGACGACATCCGTGCTCCCGGCCGCCGCGCCGGGGCCCCGTCCCGATAGACCAGCGGGAGGTCCCGCGCCAGCATCCGGCGCGGGCACGATGGCACTGGCCGGTCCGGCGCGGTCCCCTGGAGGGCTCTACGACTCCCGGTTCGAGCACGATGCCTGTGGTATCGCCCTCGTTGCCGACCTACAGGGACGCCCGAGCCACGTGCTGGTCGAACGGGCGCTCCGGGCACTCGAGCACCTGGCCCACCGGGGTGCCACCGGGAGTGAGGAGGACAGCGGGGACGGGGCCGGCATCCTCGTCCAGATCCCGCACCGGTTCCTTGCCGGGTCGGTCGGCTTCGACCTGCCTGAACAGGGCGGCTACGCCACGGGTATCGCCTTCCTGCCCGAGGACCGGTCGGAGGCCGCCGTGCTCGAGGACCGCTTCGCCGAGATCGCCGGCGAGGAGGGCTTGTCGGTGCTCGGGTGGCGGGACGTGCCGGTCGACCCGTCGTCGCTCGGCTCGGTCGCCCGCGGCGAGATGCCGCGTATGCGCCAGGTCTTCGTCGTCCCTGCTCCCGGGGTCGAGCCGCCGGGCGGTGGCGCCCTCGGGATCGACCGGCTGGCCTTCGTCGCCCGCAAGCGGGCCGAGCACGAGAGCGGACGGGTCTACTTCGCCTCGCTCTCGGCCCGGACCGTCACCTACAAGGGGATGCTCACGTCCCACCAGCTCGTGGAGTTCTTTCCCGATCTCACCGATCCGCGCTTCGAGAGCACCCTCGCCCTCGTCCACTCCCGGTTCTCCACGAACACGTTCCCGTCCTGGCCGCTCGCCCACCCCTACCGATACCTCGCCCACAACGGGGAGATCAACACCGTCGCCGGCAACCGGAACTGGATGCGGGCCAGGGAGGCCCTCCTCGCCTCGCCGCTCCTCCCCGGTCTGGAACGCGCCTTCCCGATCGTGAGCCCGGGCGGGAGCGACTCGGCGTCGTTCGATGAGGTGCTGGAGCTGTTGCACCTTGGAGGGCGTTCACTGCCCCACGCCGTGCTGATGATGATCCCCGAAGCGTGGGAGAACCACCGTACGATGGACGCCGGTCGGCGATCGTTCTACCGTTTCCACGCCTCGATGATGGAGGCGTGGGACGGTCCGGCCGCGGTGGCCTTCACCGACGGTGCCGTCATCGGAGCCGTGCTCGACCGGAACGGGCTGAGGCCGGCCCGGTACTGGGTGACCGACGAGGGGATCGTCGTGCTCGCCAGTGAGGTCGGGGTGCTCGACGTGGAGCCCGGGCACGTGGTGCGCAAGGGCCGCCTCCAGCCCGGCCGGATGTTCCTCGTGGACACGGTCGAAGGCCGCATCGTCGACGACGACGAGGTGAAGGGGGCGCTGGCCGCCGAGCATCCCTACGAAGAGTGGTTGGAGTCCGGCCAGATCGACCTGGCCGATCTGCCGCCCCGGTCGATGCTGACACCCCAGCATGCCTCGGTCGTGGGTCACCAGCGACTGTTCGGCTACACCGACGAAGAGCTCCGTGTCATCCTCGCCCCGATGGCCGCCACGGGCGCCGAGCCGGTCGGCTCGATGGGCTCCGACACCGCTATCGCCGTGCTCTCCGACCGTCCTCGCCTGCTCTATGACTACTTCACCCAGCTCTTCGCTCAGGTGACGAACCCCCCGCTCGACGCCATCCGGGAGGAGCTGGTGACGTCGCTGGCGTCCACGGTCGGCCCCGAGCACAACCTCCTCGACCCCCAACCGGCATCGTGCCGCCAGATCGTCCTGCCGATGCCGGTGATCGACAACGATGACCTGGCCAAGCTCCTCTACGTCAACGAGGACGGGTCGACGCCCGGCTTCCAGCCGTTTGCCGTCGACGGTCTCTTCGAGGTGTCGGGTGGGGGCGCGGCACTGAAGGCGGCGATCGAGGACGTCCGGTCGCGGGTGAGCGTGGCCATCGAGGACGGGGCCGACGTCATCGTGCTCTCCGACCGCAACGCCACCGCCGAATGGGCTCCGATCCCGTCCCTCCTGCTCGTGGCCGCTGTCCACCATCACCTGGTGCGGGAGAAGACCCGCACCAGGGTGGGGCTCATCGTGGAGTCCGGGGATGCCCGCGAGATCCACCACATGGCGCTGCTGAAGGGGTTCGGTGCGGCGGCGGTCAACCCGTATCTGGCGTTCGAGACCATCGACGACATGATCGCCTCGGGTCTGCTCACCGGCGTCACCCCCCGCCAGGCCCGGAAGAACTACATCAAAGCCGCTTCCAAGGGCGTGGTGAAGGTGATGTCGAAGATGGGCATCTCCACCGTCGCGTCGTACACCGGTGCCCAGGTCTTCGAGGCGATCGGTCTGGCCGGGGACCTGGTGGATGAGTACTTCACCGGCACGGTGTCCCGGATCGGCGGCGTCGGGCTCGACGTGCTGGCCGAGGAGGTCGCCGCTCGCCATCGGCTCGCCCACCTGGACCGGCCCCGGGAGTGGGCCCACCGGGAGCGGCTGGTCGGCGGGGAGTACCAGTGGCGCCGAGAGGGGGAGGTCCACCTCTTCAACCCCCGCACGGTCTTCAAGCTCCAACACGCCACCAGGGCAAAGCGCTATGAGGTCTTCAAGGAGTACACGTGCCTCGTCGACGAGCAGTCGGCCCGGCTGGCGACACTCCGCGGGTTGCTGCACCTGAGGACCGAGGGTCGGAGTATCCCCATCGACGAAGTCGAGCCGGTCGCGTCCATCGTGACCCGCTTCTCCACCGGTGCCATGTCCTACGGTTCGATCTCGGCCGAGGCGCACGAGACGCTGGCGATCGCCATGAACCGCCTCGGGGGGCGCTCCAACACCGGCGAGGGAGGGGAGGACGCGGCGCGCTACATCCCCGACGCCAACGGTGACCTCCGTCGCAGCGCCATCAAGCAGGTCGCCTCCGGCCGGTTCGGGGTCACGAGCGAGTACCTCGTGAACGCCGACGACATCCAGATCAAGATCGCCCAAGGCGCCAAGCCCGGCGAGGGTGGCCAGTTGCCGGGTACGAAGGTCTACCCCTGGATCGCGAAGACCCGGTTCTCCACCGCCGGGGTCGGGCTCATCTCGCCGCCCCCGCACCACGACATCTACTCCATCGAGGACATCGCCCAGCTCATCCACGACCTGAAGTCGGCCAACCCGAAGGCACGGATCCACGTGAAGCTGGTCGCCGAGGTGGGAGTGGGCACGGTGGCCGCCGGTGTGGCCAAAGCCCACTCCGACGTCGTGCTCATCTCCGGCCACGACGGGGGGACCGGGGCGTCCCCGCTCACCTCCCTCAAGCACGCCGGCATCCCGTGGGAGCTGGGCCTGGCCGAGACGCAACAGACCCTGCTCGCCAACGACCTGCGCGACCGGATCGTGGTTCAGGTCGACGGGCAGATGAAGACCGGTCGGGACGTGGTGATCGCAGCCCTGCTCGGTGCCGAGGAGTACGGCTTCGCCTCGGCTCCACTGGTGGTCTCCGGGTGCGTCATGATGCGCGTCTGCCACCTGGACACCTGCCCGGTCGGGATCGCCACCCAGAACCCCGAGCTGCGCCGGCGGTTCACCGGGAAGCCCGAGTTCGTCGAGACGTTCTTCCAGTACATCGCCCAAGAGGTTCGGGAGCACCTGGCCGCGCTGGGTCTGCGATCGCTCGACGAGGCGATCGGCCGGGTCGACCTCCTGGAGGCGGCGGAGGCCGTCGACCACTGGAAGGCCTCCGGTCTGGATCTCTCAGCCATCCTGGCGGTGCCCGAGCTACCCGCCGGTGCGGCACGCCGGTGCGTGACGGGTCAGGACCACGGGTTGGAGCGGGCGCTCGACCACGCCTTCCTCGAACCGTGCCGAGAGGCGATCGAGCGCGGCCAACGGGTGGCGGCATCGATGCGGATCACCAACGTCGACCGCACGGTGGGCACCCTGCTCGGGCACGAGATCACGGCCCGCCATGGCGCGACAGGGCTGCCCGACGGCACCATCGAGCTCACGTTCCACGGCTCGGCCGGGCAGAGCTTCGGTGCGTTCGTGCCCCGTGGCGTGACCATGGAGCTGGTCGGCGACGCCAACGACTACCTGGGCAAAGGACTGTCGGGAGGCAGGATCATCGTGCGCCCACCCGAGGAGTCGTCCTTCGTCGCCGAGGACAACATCATCGCCGGCAACGTCATCCTCTACGGCGCCACGTCAGGGGAGGTCTTCATCCGGGGCCAGGTCGGGGAGCGGTTCTGCGTCCGGAACTCGGGGGCCATCGCCGTCGTCGAGGGCGTCGGCGACCACGCCTGCGAGTACATGACCGGCGGCCGGGTGGTCGTCCTCGGTCCGACCGGCCGCAACTTCGGGGCCGGGATGTCCGGGGGCGTGGCCTACGTCTACGACCCCCGCGACCGGTTCGCCGGCCTGTGCAACACCGAGCTGGTGGACCTCGAGCCGCTGGCTCCCGACGATCACGTGTGGCTGAAGGACCGCCTGACGCTCCACGAGCGGGCCACCGGGTCCGTGGTGGCCACCCGCGTGCTCGCCCACTGGGACGAGACGACCTCGGTCATGGTGAAGGTGATGCCGCGGGACTACCGGCGGGTGCTCGAGGCGACGGAGCGCGCCGTGGCCCAGGGCCGCCCGATCGACGAGGTCGTCATGGAGGCCTCCCGTGGGTGACCTCACCGGGTTCTTGAAGTACGAGCGGGCGCTCCCGGCTCGGCGGCCGGTGCCGGTGCGCCTCCGGGACTGGAAAGAGGTCTACGAGCCGTTCCCGCCGGAGGCGGTGCGCCAGCAGGCGGCGCGGTGCATGGACTGCGGGATCCCCTTCTGCCACGAGGGATGCCCGCTCGGCAACCTCATCCCCGAGTGGAACGACCTGGTCTACCGGGACGACTTCACCGAGGCGAGCGAGCGCCTGCACGCCACCAACAACTTCCCGGAGTTCACCGGGCGACTGTGCCCGGCCCCGTGCGAGGGGTCGTGCGTTCTCGGGATCAACGCCGCGCCGGTCACCATCGAACGGATCGAGGTCGAGATCGCCGAGCGGGCGTGGTCGGAGGGGTGGGTCACCCCCCAGCCGGCAGCGAGCGCGACGGGCAAGCGGGTGGCTGTCGTCGGATCAGGACCGGCCGGTCTGGCCGCCGCCCAGCAGCTCGCTCGCGGTGGACATGCCGTCGTCGTCTACGAGCGGGCGGAGCGCCCGGGTGGGCTGCTGCGCTACGGCATCCCCGAGTTCAAGATGGAAAAGGCCGTGCTCGACCGCAGGCTGCGACAGCTCCGCGACGAGGGGGTGGTCTTTCGATGCGGGGTGTCGGTGGGCCGGCCCGATCCGGAGACGGCTGGTGCCTGCGCCCCAGGTGTGGAGGTGGTGGCCGGCGGTGACCTGGTCGGTGAGCACGACGCCGTGGTGCTGGCGGGGGGATCGACGGTCCCGCGCGACCTGGCCGTGCCCGGCCGGCACCTGGGCGGCATCCACCCGGCGATGGAGTACCTGAAGCCTTCCAATCTCGTCCAGGAGGGGACTCTCGCCGAATCGCCGATCTCGGCCCGGGGCAAGCACGTCGTCATCATCGGCGGCGGGGACACGGGTGCCGACTGTCTGGGAACGGCTCACCGACAGGGGGCGCTGTCGGTCCACCAGCTGGAGATCCTTCCCGAACCGCCCTCCGAGCGGAACCCGGACAACCCGTGGCCGACCTGGCCGGTGATCCTGCGTACGTCCTCGGCCCACGAAGAAGGCGGCGAACGCCTCTTCGCGGTGGCGACGGCCGAACTGCTCGACGACGGCACCGGAGGGGTGCGCGGTCTCCGGGCCCAGGAGGTGGAGTTGGCGACCGACGAGGCCGGTCGACCGGCGTTCGTGCCCGTCGAAGGCTCGGCCTTCGAGATCACCTGCGAGCTCGTCCTGCTGGCCATGGGCTTCGCCGGCCCGGAGCGTGGCGGTGTCGTGACCGATCTCGGCCTGGTGTTGGACGACCGTGGCAACGTGGCCGCCGATGCAGCGTGGGCGACGAGCATGCCCGGCGTGTTCGTGTGTGGCGACATGACCAGGGGCCAGAGCCTCGTCGTCTGGGCCATCGCCGAGGGTCGTTCGGCGGCGGCATCGGTCGATCGGTGGCTGATGGGCCGGACCGCGCTCCCGGCGCCGATCACGCCGGGCCAGCTCGCACTTCGCTGAGCGCCGACTGCTCGGTCGCTCCGGCGAGAAGAAACTCCGAGCACGCCAGAGCACGCCCGAGCTGCGTTTCGCGCAGCCCGGCCGGGACGTCCGCATCCGGATGCGCCCGTGTGGTCCTCGTGGTGGCCTGATCCCCCATGACCGGCACCTTCTCGTCGAGACCACTGCCCCGCAGCCTGCCTCGTCGCGCTGGTGGTGCTGCTCGGCGCGTGCAGTTCGCTGACGACGGCCCCACTCGACAAGAACGGGTGCGAATATCGCCCGAGGGCCTTGTCCTCTGGCTCGACGAAGCTGATGTGGGCGCGCTGGACCACGCCGTGCTCGAAGAGGAGCGCGGGATGGGAATGATGGCCTGATCTGGGCCGCCGCGCATGCGGCCGATCTCTTGCCCACGGAGTTTGTCTCACGAGCTGCACGGGCGTCAGCTACTGACACGCTGGCTGAGCAAGATCATGCGGTGCTCGATCCCGAGACCTGGGACCGGCTCGATGTTCGCGTCGCTCAGCGAGGGAAGCGGAATGCAAAGGTGGCGGTTCTGTTCACCCGGCCGACTCCGTCGCAGGATCGACCTCCTGTAGATCTATCGAGCCTCGCGGAGAAGATCAGCTGCTCGACGGTTTCGACTCCTGCGAGAGTCCCCGACTTTTTCATAGTCGCGAGCGTCGCCGGCCTTTTCATACTCGGATGGCGATCAGGTCGCCGGCGTCGGTCAGGTCCAGCCGGTCGATGATCCCACGCAGGCGCACGCCGTTCATGTCCGCCTCGGTTCGACCGTCCGCGTGCCGACGGTGCGGACGGCGTTGGGGGTCTTCGATCCGGAAGTCGTTCTCAGGAGCAGGGAGACATCGGGAACGGACACCTTGGTTTCGGTGTCGTCGAGGCCGAGCACCTGGTACTCGTCTGTTGCATAGAGCAGATCCCAGGCGTGCTCGAGCTCGTCCCGGGCGGCGTCGATCCTCCGAGCGCCAACAGGAGGTCCATCATCCATGCCTGATGCAGTTGGTGTCCCAAGGATGGTTTTCATGTCACACCCCTCTGATTCACTGGGAGCGTGGCGGAAGAGAGCACCGACCTGATCGGAGAGCTGGCGGCGGCGATCGACGCGCTCGTTGCGGCCGGGCCGGAGGCGGTCTCCGACGGCAGGGCCGTCGCGGCCCTGGTGCGGCAATCGCAGCGTCTGGCGGCAGTGGTCTCTGTGGCGGTTGCGGCTATGGATCGTTCGGGGGAGTGGCGGGTGGACGGGGCATGCTCGGCGTCCTCGTGGCTGTCAAGCCGTTGCCGACTTCCTCGGGGCGAGGCCAGCCGTATGTGCCGCCTCGGTCGGGCCATGGGCGAGATGCCGCAGGCAGCCCAGGCGTGGCTCGATGGTGAGATCGGTCCCGCACATGTCGGCATCCTGGCGTCCCTTGGCACGGGACGCACGGCCCACCCGTTCGCCCGCGACGAGGCGATGCTCGTAGAGCACGCCCGCCGGCTGTCGTTCCACGGGTTCTGCCAAGCCGCCGGGTACTGGGAACAGCTTGCCGATCCCGACGGGTGCGAAGGGGCTGCAGAGCGACGCCGGACCCGGC
>DAHXOA010000158.1 GCA_027365145.1 Acidimicrobiaceae bacterium
CGGTCACGGTCCCATGTGGGACATGCCCGAGAATGCGACGTCCGTTGCCCTGATCGAAGCGTTCGTGGCGGCGGACAAGCCGGTCGCTGCCGTGTGCCATGCGCCGATCGCCCTGAAGAACGTCCGGACCACCGATGGGGAACTCCTGGTCAAAGGAAGGGATGTCACCGGCTTCTCCAACAGTGAGGAAGCCGCTGTCGGGCTCACCGACGTGGTCCCCGAGTTGCTCGAAGACGTCCTCAAGGCCGACGGAGCAAACTACCGGAAGGGCGACCAGGACTTCGCCCCCTATGTCGTCGTTGACGGCAAGCTGGTCACCGGTCAGAACCCGGCATCTTCCGCTCCGGCGGCGACGAAACTGCTCGGTCTTCTCCGTAGTTGACCAGTCCGACTGGAACGCCGGGTAGATGTCCCACTCCGGCATGCCGGATAGGCCCGGTTGTCACGGAAGCCCAATCGATGTCCGGTATTTATGAGTAATCATCCACTGTCGAATTTCGGATTTCGCACTTTCGTGACGCTCCAGTGCGTTCGGCTGTAGGCACTACGCAGCCACGGCGAGCACCTCCACCAATATCTTCACGGTTTCTGCGTTGAGCGCGCACCGCTGGAAGCGAGCGGAATACGTTCGTGTCAGATCCCCAAATGGGAATGGAAAGCCCAGCCCCCGTGCCCGCTGTTCGACCGCACCGAACAGGTCGTTCTGCGCCTTCCGTGGTCTTACCGGAAGGGCACCGAACCAGGCGCGGAATCGGCGATCTGAGCGCGAGCCCCCTGCCGCACCGTGTCCCAGAACGCGCGCCGGACGACGAGCGAGAGCGTCCCCGGTCCCCGGTCGCCGGCTCAGGGTGGCGCGCACTCCTCGCCCACCAGCGTCCCGGCGGTGGATCGTAGCGAGAGCCGCGTCCACCAAACCGCGGCAGCGCGCTCGTCGCCGTCGTGGAACGCCTCAACCGACGTGGCTCCTGTCGGGCGGCATCGATCTGCTTGGCTGCCACCTTGGCATCGTGGCTGCCGGCTGCAGCACGGCCCTGGACACGTAATGGCCGCTGACCTGGACTTTCATCCAGCGCGCTCGGAGGGATTCGAACCCCCAACCTTCTGATCCGTAGTCAGATGCTCTAGTCCGTTGAGCTACGAGCGCCGGGTACCGCAGCCAGTCCGTTTCCGGACCGGCCCCAGAGTCTACCGGCTCAGCCCCACCCTTCCCGTCGGACCGCCGGGCGCCCCACGCCTACCCGTTGACGAGGACGATCTTTCCCACCTTGCCGCCGGCCGCGAACCGCTCGTACCCCTGGTCGGCCTCGGCCATGGGGTAGGTGGCCACCAGTGGTACCACGGCGCGCCGGTCGGCGAGCAGCGGCACGACCTCCGCTTCCATCGCCCTGGCGATGGTCGCCTTTTCCGCCAACGGCCGGGCCCGGAGCGTCGAACCCCCGATGCGGGCTCGCCGGGACATCAGATCCATGAGGGAGATCTCCAGGCGTCCGCCGCCACCGCTCACCCCGATGACCACGACGCGGGCGCCCGTCCCGAGGGCCGGGATGACGGCGCCCAGACTGGCTGCTCCCACCAGCTCCAACACGACGTCGTAGGGCCCGGAGCCGGTCACCGCGTCCGGCGGGATCACTGCCTGGGCACCCAGAGCCTCGACAGCTGCGAACAGCGACGCATCCCGGACCGACGCCGTCACCCGGGCGCCTGCGCACGCCGCCAGCTGGATGCCGGCCGTGCCGACCCCGCCGGCGCCGCCGGTCACGAGGACGTGCTCGCCGGCGATCAGCCCCGCCTGCGAGAAGAGGGCGTCGTAGGCAGTGGTGAACACCTCAGGGCAGCCACCCGCCTCTTCCCAGCTCATCGCGTCCGGCACCGGGAGCAGGGTCGCCTCGTCGGCCAGTGCCAGCTCTGCCTGTGCACCGCCCCCGACGATGCCCATGACCCGGTCGCCGTCGGCAAAGCGGTCGGCGCCCGCACCGCGCCCGACGACCGTTCCCGCCAACTCCAGTCCGGGGATGTCCACCGGCCATCCCGGCGGCGGTGGGTACAGCCCCCGCCGCTGTGCCATGTCGGCCCCGTTGATCCCGGCTGCCCTGACACCGACCACCACCTGGCCCGGACCGGGCTCGGGGTCGGGATGCTCACGCCACGTAAGGGCGCCGTCGACGATTGTCACCGCGTGCATACCCGGGAGGCTAGACGGCGCAAGACGTTCTTCCTCCCGTCGCCGTGCCGTGACGCGTCGGAAACCTTGGTTCTTTACGATGCTTCGTGTGCCCACCAGCCGTCGCCGGATCTGCTTCGAAGACGACGGACCGGCGCGGTCGGCACGCCAATCGTCAACGGAGCCCGGCACGTCCGGGCGTGATCTCGTGCGGTCGGTGAGGGCTCGCGCACTCCCGGCTGCACGACGAGGACCAAAGGGGGAGGAGGGGAGGAGGGGAGGAGGGCCGGCGACGGCGGAGACGAGAGGATGGGAGGACCGGTGATGTCGGTGATCGGACGTGGTGTCCGTGATCTCACGGAGTGGCTGGGGATCCTGGTCGACGCGGCGGAGCCCGCTCCCGGCCCACCTCTCGCGTCCCCGCCGGCACGCTCCCGCATGCACCATCCGAGCACCGGTCCTCGACTCTCCGAGGTCGTCTCCGACCGACCCGACCGGCCCCCACTGGGCGGGCCCCCAGGGTCCACCGGTCCCCGGCGCGCCGCGTGAGCTGTCCGGTCGCCGCTACCTCCCGGCAGCGTCACCCGGCTGATCGATCGCCAGATGACTGCTCTCCCACAGCTTGACCCCGCCCAGGATGCCGGCCGAATTGTCGATGATCGTCACGTCGTCGTCGAGGTCGTCGCGTAATAGCCGCCGGGAGTTTCCGCCGCCGATGTAGAGGTGGTCGAAGAAGCACAGCCCGCGCATGTTGACGATCGCCTGGTGCACCTGCTCCATCCAGTGCTGGTCGCCCTTCTCCTTCCGCGCCGCCTCCCCGAGTCGGTCGTTGTACGTGTCGTGCTTCTTGAACGGCTGGTGGGCGATCTCCAGGTGGGGGAGGAGCCGACCCTGGTAGAACAGGGCCGAGCCGAACCCGGTCCCCAGGGTCACGACCATCTCCAGCCCGTGCCCGCTGACGACGGCCGCCCCCTGGATGTCGGCATCGTTGGCCACCTTCGTGGGTACGCCGAAGGCGGTGGTGAGGGCGGTGGTCAGGTCGAAGTGATCCCATGTCCGGGCCAGATCAGGGTCGACCGGGCTCCCCGGGCCGTGCTCGGTCGAGAAGTGGGGTGCGGAGAGGATCACCCCGGCCCGCACCATCCCGGGGAAGCCGACCGAGGCACGCTCGGCGGTCGGGAGTGGTGCGACCAGTGTCGTCAACGTCGTCACCAGCTGTTCGGGCGCCATGGGGTAGGTGGTCGCCACCTTCACCCGGTCGGCCATCATGGTCCCGCCGGCGTCGAGCACCGACGCTTTCAGCCCGGTACCGCCGATGTCGACGGCCAGGGTGAACGGGTGCACCGGTCCGCTCCCCTCGCCCTTAGCCCCGACCTCGGGAACCGGAACCCCCGAAGCGCTGCCCTGGTCATCGCTCTTCGTCATGCCCTCACGCTAGGCGTCTACCAGCGGTCGGTGTGGAGCACGTCGTCGAGAGGGATGCGTTGCCGCCACCCGTGACGTTCGAGATCGGGCGCGGCCTCCAGGTGGGACACCGGGCCGACGCACAGCCAGGCCACCGGGCGGATGCCGTCGGGGATGTCGAGAAGACCGGTGAGGAACTCCTCCCGGTAGAACGACACCCAGCCCATGCCCATGCCCTCCGCCGTGCAGGCGAGCCAGAGGTTCTCGATCGCCAGGCACACCGAGTACAGCCCGGCGTCGGCGATGGCGTGACGACCCAGCACGGACGGCGCCCCCCGCTCGGCGTCGTACGTCACGACGATCGAGAGGGATGCTTCCAGGATCCCGTCGATCTTGATCCGTGCGAACCGCTCACCCTGCTCGCCTTGGAGCTGGCCGGCGAACACCAGCCGCTCGCTCTGCACGTGTTCGTAGAACGCCCTCCGCACGTCCCGGTCGCCGACCAGCACGAAGTCCCACGGCTGGCTCAGTCCCACGCTCGGGGCAGCGTGGGCCGCCTCGAGCATGCGGGTGAGCGCCTGGTCGTCGATCGGGACGCCGGTGAACTCCGCCCGGACGTCTCGTCGGCGGTGGATCACGTCGTAGAGCCCGGCGAGCGAAGGGGAGACAGACGTCACGGCTCCCGAGGATACCGATCCCCGGGGGGCCGCCGGAACCGGCCCCGTGCCCCGGTAGCTTCGTAGGCATGCCCGAACCCACCCGGTACCGCCAGGCCCGTTTCGTCCCGCCGGCGGGCGCGACCGAGTTGCTGATCGTCCGTCACGGGGAGTCGGCCCCGGCAGTCGAGGGCCAGTCCTTCGCCATGATCGACGGGCACGGCGATCCGCCACTCGCACCCGAGGGTCGCGAGCAAGCGCAGCGTGTCTCCGAGCGACTCGCCCCTGCCGGGATCACCGCCATCTACACCAGCAACCTCAGCCGGACCATCCAGACGGCGCAGCCACTGGTGGCGCGCCTCGGGATCACCCCGAACGTCGATCCGGACCTACGTGAGGTCCACCTCGGGGCCTGGGAGGGAGGTCTGTTCCGCCAGAAGGTGGCCGAGCGCGATCCTGTCGCCGAACGCATGACCGCCGAGGAGTCCTGGGAGGTCATCCCCGGAGCCGAGCGGGCCGTCGATCTCGTAGCCCGGGTCGAGGCTGCCGTCAACCGGATCGCCGCCGCCCATCCCGATGAGCGGGTCGCCGTCTTCACCCACGGCGGGATCATCGGGACCATCCTCGCCCGTGCCACCGGATCGCGGCCGTTCGCGTTCGTCGGGGCGGCGAACGCGTCGATCTCGCTCGTCGTGGTCACGCCCCAGCGGTGGATCGTCCGGAGCTTCAACGACACGGCCCACCTCCCGCCGGGGTGAGGAGGGCGGAGAGCCGGCCGGGGTCACCGACCAGGTGCAGGCGTTGCGCTCCATCGTCTCGGACGCCCGACCGCCCGAGACCGGCGTCGTCGGCTGAGCGCTGTCTGTCCGGGTCACCCTCGCAGGCCGTGGCAAGCGGCGCAGGTCGTGACAGGCGGCTCAGGCCCGGCTGAGCGTTTCCCGTGCGTCGGGCGCGTTCCGGCAGGCCGCCGGCCCCCGCTCACACCCCCGTGTCGCTCGACTCCCGGGTCGAGAGCCAACGGTGGAAGCCCGCCGCATTCGAATGGACCCCGTTCAGGGTATCGAGCCGCCGGCGGTGGTCGTCGGGCAGCGCGTCCGACGCCGGGGTGAACGCTGCGCTCAGCGCGGCAGCGATGTCCTCGCCACGGCGGAACGCCGCCTCCGCCACTTCCGCCCACTGCCGGAGCGTGCCTGTTGCCTCCTCCAGGAGGTCGAGTGGTTCGGCGATGAGGCCGTAGTGGGCGAGCGCCAGTGCCGCCGGCCGTCGCTCGGCGAACCGCTGGAGAGAGTGCAGCGCCTGGTCGAGGTCGAAGTCCGGGGGTGGCGTCGCAGGGCGCAGGACCCCGACGTCGGGCAGTCGCACCCCCACGGCGTCTCCGGCGAACAGCACACCGCTCCTCGTGTCGTGCAGGCCGACGTGGTGCTTGGCATGGCCGGGCGAGTCCACCGCCACCAGGGACCGGTTGGGGCCGACCCTGATCTCCTCGCCATCGGTGAGCACGTGGATCCGGTCTGCCGGCGTCGGGTCCAACCGCCCGTAGAGGGTGTCGAGCAGGGGACCGTAGACACGGGCCGCCGAATCGACCAGGCGGGCCGGGTCTACCAGGTGGCGTGCACCCTTCTCGTGTACGTAGACGGTGGCGGCGGGGAACGCCCGGGCCACGTCGCCCACGCCACCGGCGTGGTCCAGATGGATGTGGGTGACCACCACCCCGGCCAGGTCCGTCGGGCCGATGCCCAGCGCCGTCAGCTGGGCCAGGAGCACGGGTACCGAGCTCTGGCTCCCGGTCTCGACGAGGACCGGCTCCGGGCCCTCGACCAGGTATCCGGCCGTCACCCGCTCCCACCCGCCGAGCATGGTGTCCAGCTCGACGACGCCCTCGGCCACCGTGGTCACCGCGCCGAGATGCAGACCCGCTTCCGTCCCGGTTCCCGGCGGGACGTCCTTCCCGTCGGACCTCGTGCTCTTCGCCGGGACGTCCTTCCCGTCGGACCTCGTGTCCTCCGGCCGGTCGGTCACGACGGGTGGACCTCGATCACCACCTTCACGTCGTCGGGTTGCCGGTCGAGGGCCTTGGCCCAGGACTGAAGCGGCACCCGTCGGGTGATGAGCTTCGCCAACCAGCCGTGGTCAGCGGCGGCCAGGGCATCGGCAGCCGCCTGGTAGTGCCGGCGATTGGCGTTGACCGAACCGACCACCGCCTCGTTCTCCAGCACCATGGTGCGGTTGAGCGCGCCCGGGTCGATCCCGATCTCCCGGCCACCCGAAGAGACGCCGGTCAGGCAGACCACGCCGCCGGGCCCGATGTGCTCGATGGCGTCGAGCACCAGGGATGCCACCCCGGTGCACTCCACGATGACGTCCGGGTCCTTCACCGCGTCGGGGATCGACCCCGTGTGGTAGGTGGCGCCGAGTGCTCGCACGAGGTCGGGTTTCAGGCCGCCGGCGACCTGGTCGATGACGTGCACGTCGATACCCCGCTGCACCCCGAGCAGCGCGGCCAGCAGCCCGATCGGTCCGGCCCCGGTGACGACGGCGGTCTTCGGTTCCCAGTGAGCACGGCCACCGATCCGGTCGATCTGCTCCCAGGCCTTCGCCACGACACTGGTGGGCTCCAGGAGGACCCCGAGGGTGGCCAGGGCGGAGTCCACCTTCACCAGGTACTCCGGCTGGATGCGGTAGCGCTCGGAGAGGTACCCGTCGTGCTCCTTGATTCCCCGCTCGGTGTACTTGCCGTTCCGGCAGAAGTCCCACTCGCCCACCGCACAGCTCGAGCACGGTACCGGGTCGGGGCGACGGACGATGCCGACGACGTAGTCCCCCTTGGCGAAGCCGCTCCCCGTCGGGGCATCTTCGACCCTGCCCAGTGATTCGTGCCCGAGCACGAGGCGCTGGTGGCCCGGGGGCGCCCAGCCGTAGGCGCCAGAGAGGATCTCGATGTCGGTCCCGCAGATCCCGACGGCCTGCGTCGAGACCAGCACGGGGCCGTCGGACTCCGGCGGTTCGCCGATGTCGTCCAGCCGGGCCGAGTCCTTCGTCAGGGGAACGACGGTGAGTGCTTTCATGGGGATCCTCCTGGTAGTCGCTCGGACGATGCCGCACCACTGTCGCTGTTCACGGAGCAACCTGTGGTGCGTACGCGTATGGTGCGCTCACGTGTCTCCTCCCGGCGCCGGGCGGCGTTGCTCGCCCCTGTCCCGGTCCCGGTTCC
Source organism: Acidimicrobiaceae bacterium (assembly GCA_027365145.1). Classification (GTDB taxonomy): domain Bacteria; phylum Actinomycetota; class Acidimicrobiia; order Acidimicrobiales; family RAAP-2; genus JAKADK01. The sequence goes on from DAHXOA010000158.1 coordinate 7,433, forward strand.
GGTCCCGGTGGTGTCGCCGGGACACGGCTCGACCTGCCCGGTGGAGCTTCCCGGTGCCGGTCGTCGACCGGTGCATACCCCGGCGGGTCAGCGCCGCTACCTCGGTGCCCATGTTGGGCTTTTCTTCCCCTGCCAGCTTCGACACGGTGTTGACCAGCGACACGTGCGAGAACGCCTGAGGGAAGTTGCCCACCAGCCGGCCGGCCACGGCGTCGTACTCCTCGGAGAGGAGGCCCACGTCGTTGCGGAGAGCGAGCAGGCGCTCGAGGAGCTCCCGGGCGTCCTCTTCACGCCCGAGCATGGTGTAGCAGTCGGCCAGCCAGAACGAGCAGGCGAGAAAGGCTCCTTCCCGGCCGGTCAGCCCGTCCACCTCCCCGGTGTCGGCGGTGCGGTACCGGAGGACGAACCCGCCGTCGACGAGCTCCCGCTCGATTGCCTCGATCGTGGAGCGCACCCGGGGATCGGTTGCCGGCAGGAAACCGACCAGGGGGATCATCAACAGGCTGGCATCGAGCTGGTCCGAACCGTAGAACTGGGTGAACGCCCCCTTGGCGGCGTTGAACCCCTCGGTACATACCTGGTCGTGGATCTCCTGGCGCATCTTCTTCCACCGGTCGACGGGTCCGGTGGTCCCGCAGTGCTCGCTCATCTTGATGGCCCGGTCGACAGCGACCCACGCCATGACCTTCGAGTGGGTGAAGTGGCGGCGGGGACCGCGCACCTCCCAGATCCCGTCGTCGGGCTGGCGCCAGCCGTTGTCCAGGAAGTCCATCAGCGCCAGGACGAGATCCCACGCCGGCATCTCCATGCCGTCACCAGCTCGGGACGCCTCGTAGAGAGCCGAGAGGACCTCGCCGTAGACGTCGAGCTGGAACTGGCCGGAGGCGGCGTTCCCGATCCGCACGGGCGTGGAGTGCTCGTAGCCGGGCAGCCACGCCGCCTCCCACTCCTCCAACCGGCGCTCGCCGCCGGCCCCGTACATGATCTGCATCTGGGACGGGTCTCCGGCGATCGTGCGCAGGAGCCAGTCGCGCCACGCCATGGCTTCCTCATAGAACCCGCCGCGCATCAACGACTCGAGGGTGAGCGTGGCGTCACGGAGCCAGCAGAACCGGTAGTCCCAGTTCCGGCCCCCACCCAACGCCTCGGGGAGCGAGGTCGTCGCCGCCGCCACGATGCCTCCGGTCGGTTGGTAGGTGAGGGCCTTCAGCGTGACGAGCGAACGGACCAGGGCATCTCGGTACTCGCCCTCGTAGGTGCACTGGGCCACCCAGTCGTGCCACCAGGTCTCGGTGTCCTCGATGGCGTACACGGCGTCGACCGGTCGCGGTGGCTCTTCGTGGGCGGGGAACCACGTCAGGGAGAACGGGACCCGCTGGCCTTCAACGACGTCGAACTCCGCCACGGTCGCCATGTCCTCGCCCTTGGTCGTCGTCGGTGTCCACAGGGACAGCCCGTCGGGGCCAGCCACGGCCGTCAACGTCCCGTCGAGCCGCCGGACCCAGGGGACCACCTGGCCATAGCCGTAGCGGATGGTGAGGTTCATCTCCATCGAGACCCGGCCGCGGACACCCTCCACCAACCGCACCACCTCGGGATGGCGCTGGCGGATGGGCATGCAGTCGACCACCCGGACCGTTCCTTCCTCGGTGGTGAACTCCGACTCGAGCACGAGCGAGTCGCCCCGGTAGCCCCGGTGGGTGGCGAGGGTCGCTCCCTTCGGCGCCAGCCGCCAGAAGCCGTGCCGGTCGTCGCCGAGGAGTTTGGCAAAGCACGCCGCCGAGTCGAACCGGGGTAGGCACAGCCAGTCGATCGACCCGTCCCGCCCCACCACGCCCGCGGTGTGGAGGTCCCCGATGATCGCGTAGTCCTCGATGGGCAGGGTCACGCCCCTATGTCTAGCCCGCCCTCCTGCCGATCGCGGTGCAGTGTCCGCCCGCCGCTGGAGCCCGCCAGTGGCGGGCGTCGGGCCGGTCGCGTCGCTGTTCTGCTGCGTGGCAGAATCTCGGCTGGGACGGTGCCTGGCCAGTGCGGCCGTGGCCTCGGTCAACGGCAGGTCGCCGTTGCCGGTCCGGGAGCGTGCCTGCCATCCGACGGGCGGGCCTAAGGAGGCAGGCGGCACCACCATGAGCAACCAGGTCCCCCCCTTTCCGGACGGCGATCCACCCCCGTCCCCGTCCCTCCCCCCTTCCTACGGATCGGGCCCCTACGACTCCGGTCCGTACGGATCGGGCCCCTACGGGATGCCCCCGCCGGGACACCCCCCCTACGGCTCGGGCCGTCCCACCCCTGTCGACGTGCTCGGGCGACCGCTGGCGTCGTGGTGGCAGCGCTTGGCGGCGATCCTCATCGACAGCGTGATCCTGACCATCGTGACCACGTTGCTCGGCTACCTCTTCGTCGGGACGTCCACGGCGGCGTTGGGCGAGGGCGCCAGTGGCGGGGCCGCCGTGCTCGTCGCCGTGCTCTCCCTGGCCATCGACCTCGCCTACTTCGGGTTCCTGAACGGAAGCGAGAAGGGCCAGACGGTCGGCATGATGGCGCTCGGCATCACGGTGCGCGACGTCGCCACCGGCGGCCGCATCGATCCCCGGCGGGCTGCCCTACGGATCGTCGTGCTCGACCCGGGGATCCTCCTGTCTTCGATCCCGTTCATCGGCGTGATCGCGTCGATCTACACCGTCGTCGCCGCTCTGTCACCGCTGTGGGACGCGCACCGGCAGGGCTGGCACGACAAGGTCGCCAGGACCGACGTGACCAGGGTTCGGTGACCGCCGGACCTGCGTCACGATCGGCCCGGTGACCGCCGGACCTGCGTCACGAACGGCCCGGTGACCGCCGGATCCCGGCAGGGAGCCGACCTGCGACCCCACGGACCTGCGCGGCCCGCACTGCGGGCGCGACGGCGTCAGGTCTGCTGGCTTCGACCCACCCGGGTCGCCGGCGCCGGTGGTGAGCCCCGGTAGGTGATCACGGCCATGAAGAGCTGGGTGGTCACGTCGACCAGCTGACCGATCGACGGCCGGTGGTCGGGCGCCGTGAGGACCCAGTCGACGATGAGCTCGTTGACGCCTCCTACCAGCGCTCGGCTGGTCAATGTGGCGTGGCCGGTCCGGGCGATCCCCTCCGAGACCAACCGGCCCGCCTCACGCTCCAGCACGGCGGCGAAGCCGCGGAGGACCTCCCGCCGGCGTGCCTCCATCCTCGGGCTCACGCCGACCGACTCGATGCACACGACCCGGGCCCGTCGAGGATCGCTGAGAAACGCCCGGAGCAGGGCATCGAGCGCGGAGCGGACCCGGCCTTCGAGCTCGGTGGGATCGAGCGACGAGGCGTGCAGCGTGCTGCCGATCTCCGCCATCGTCGCTTCGACCGTCTCGTCGAACACCGTGAGGAGCAGGTCTTCGCGTGACCCGAACTCCTCGTAGAAGTGACGCGCCGTGACGCCTGCCGCCACGCAGATCGCCTCTATCGTGGTGCCGGCGTAGCCGCGGGTGGCGATATGTTCCAGGCCGGCGTCGAGAAGACGCTTCCGGCGAGCCGATCGGCGCTCGGAGATGGTCAGACCTCCGTAGAGACGCTCCTTCGCTGGTGCCGACGCCGGCGGGAGGACACCTTCGACGTCGTCTCCGGCACCGGATCCGGAGCCGGGCCTCCCGATGCCGCCGAGGGCCGGGTCTGTAGCCGGCCTGCCCTCATCGGTTGCGTCCACGCCACCACGCTAGTGCGGTCGCCTCTACCGCTTGCGCCCGTCTGCACCGGGTCCACTGCTGCTCAGCCGTGGAACAGGCGCCAGGTGAGCGACGGCGGCGAGATGGCCTTGGTGGTGACGACGTCCACCCGAGCCGTCTGGAGCCCCGCGTGGATCACCAGCTGCCCGACGGCGAAGCCGGAGGGGATCACCCCGCTAGGCAACCGGACCACGTGCAGGGAGGTCTTCACCGGCGAGCCGGGCGCGGCCACCACCGTTACCCCTGAGGTGGCCTTGAGCGGCACCGCCGACGCCCACGCCGGGTGGAGCACGCCGACGCGCTGGCCGGCGTGGAGCAGCGTGATCCCTGCCAGCACCCGCGGGAGTGCCACGATCAGGTTGGTGCTGACCGACAGTGCCTTGTCGAGGGTGCTCGTCTTGCTCTGCTGGCCGAGGACCACGCCGTAGACGAGCTTGTAGGAGCCGGAGACCTTCACGTTGGCGGCGAAGAGGAAGCACCCCCCGGCGGCTCCGTCGGAGCCGGTCTTGATCCCGACGATGCCGTCCTCGTCGAGGGCGAAGTTGTACGTCGGGTCCGGCTTCGACGAACCGGGGAGCGTGACCGAAGGCAGGGCGACGACGGACCGGATGATCGGGTTGGCCATCGCCTTCTGGCCCAGCTCGAGCACGTCTGGAACCGTGCTGACCGACCCGGAGGAGACCCCGCTCACGTCGGCGAACGTTGTGCCGGTCATCCCCCAGCTCTTCGCCTGGGCGTTCATCTTCGCCACGAAGGCGGTCTGGCTACCGGCGTCCCACTGGGCCACGAGCTGGGCCACGTCGTCGGCCGACGGAACCAGCATCGCCTCGATGGCCTGGTACTCGGTCAGCTGCTCTCCGAGGGTCAGCGGTATCAGGGAGTCCTGGTTGGCGACGTCGGCCGCGTACTGGGTCATGATGGGCGCGGTCACCGTGATGGTGGGGCCCTGTTGCCCGAGCTGCAGCGGGTGGTCCTTGAGCAGGACCAGCGTGGTCATGAGCTTCGTGATGGAGGCGATGGGCACCGGCGAGGTGGACCCGACCGGTGGGAACGTCACGACGCCGGGGATCTCCATCCCGGCCTCACCGGTCGTCGGCCACGGGAGGGCTCCACCGGTCGGCTGGGGCACGCTCGTGAGCGAGACCGGCAGCGCTCCGCTCAGCTTCGGGCTCGGCGTTCCCCCCGCCAGCTGGACGGCCCCGAAGACGACGACGATGACGACGAGGGCGCACACGGTGAGCACGATCCATCTGACCCAGTGGTGTGCCGGTGCAGCACGAAAGCGCAGGCCGGCGCTTCGACTCATCACGTGCTCCTTCGCTGTCGGTCGGATCCTGGTGGGCTGGCGTCGGTCGCATCACCTTCCCCGCCGGCCGGGACGCAGGTTAGCCAGTCGGCGGCGCTGAGGGTGGTCGGGCCACGCCCATCGCGCACGGATCGGGGGCGTGTGGGCCGGTCAGGGAGCGGCTCAGCTGTCGGATGCGGCGAGGACCGCCAGGATCTCGTCACCCCATCGCTCCAGGCGGACGGGGCCCACGCCCCGGCACGAGGCCAGCTCCGCCATCGTCGTCGGCCGCCGGGCGACGATGGCGTCCAGCTCCCCGTCGTTCAACACGACGTAGGCGGGGAGCCCGGCGGCCCGGGCTACCTCCCGGCGCCACGCCCGCAGTGCCGTCGCCGCCGGATCGCTTGCCGCCGTCCGGCTACCGGTCGCTGGGTCGGTCGAGCGCGGCGTGGCCGTGCCGCCGTCCGGGACGCGCCTGGAGGATCGGTGTGGGTCGGCGGCGCCTGCCGAACCGGCGGGGGAGGGCCGGTCCCTCCCTCCGGGCGCGCCGGCCGGCGGCCGGGGCCGTGACCCGTCCAGCTCCGAGAGGAACACCGAGGGTGCCCCACGGTCGGCCATGACCACCACCTGGCGGCGGGCGCGGGTGAGGGCGACGTGGAAGATCCGCCGCTCTTCCTCCACGTCCTGGGCCTGCCGGTGCGGCAGGATCCCGGTCGACACCCCGAACACGACGACCCTGGGCCACTCCCTTCCCTTCACCCGGTGGATGGTCGAGAGGTGGACTCGGCCCGCCCCGTCGCCGGAATCGTCCCGGGTGCCGAGCGTCGCCCGTAGCCACGACTCGAACGTACCGACGTCCGGGTGCAGCGTGGCGACCGACGCCAACGCCACGAGGTCGTCCACGTGGGTGGAGCGGTCGGCATCGTTCCGGGAGGCGTCGAGCACGTCGAGCGAGTCGCCCAGGCCGATCTCCCGCCGGACGACCTCCAGCGCCTCTGGTGTCGACCGCGTGCAGGCGTCGATCACCCGTTCCAGGTCGGCGACGTAGGAGGCCAGCTTGGCTCCGTCCTTCCCCGGCATGCGGCCGGCCCGCCTGCGCAACTCCGAGATGCTGGTCGTCGGACGCCGGCTCACGGTGTCCAGCGTCCGGGGGGAGAGGCCGCGTGAGGGACGCCGGACGGTCTCCCGCAGGTCGTCGGGTGTGATCGCGCCCGGAGCGACCCCGATGCGGAGGTAGGCCAGGGCGGTGCGGATCCCGGTCCGGCGCAGGACGTCCGCGCCGAGCGGCCTGGTCGTCGGGATTCCCGCTTCGATGCACCCGAGCTGGACGGGGAGGAGAACGGAGCTCACGCGGGCGAGCACGGCCACGTCGTCGGGGGCGGCGCCGTCGTCGACGAGCCACGACCGGATTCGCTCCACGGCGGCGGGAGCGAGCGTGTCACCCGCTTCGAGGTGCACGACCAGCGGCCGGCCCTCTCCAGGCTCCGGTTCCTGCCGAGGCTGGTCCGCTACCCGGTCGGCGGTCTCTGCGGCGGACCGGATGGTCTTCGGGACCCGCTTTCGGTTGTAGGAGAGGAGATGCCGGGCGGCGTCGACGACGGCGAGCGGGCACCGGTAGTTGACCTCCAGCGCGTGTTCGGCGGCGCCAGGGAAGTACCGGTCGAAGTGCAGGAGGAACTCGGGCGTGGCACCGGCGTAGCCGTAGATCACCTGGTCGTCGTCACCGACGCCGAAGCACTCGTAGGAGGGCGCGTTCACCAACCGGATCAACAGCAGGTGGGCGGGGTTCAGGTCCTGGAACTCGTCGACGAGCAGCAGGCGGCAGCGTTCCTGGGCACGCCTCCGGAGCTCTGGATCGGCGAGCAGCACGGCGATGGCCCGGTAGATCTGCTCGTCGTAGTCGACCAACTTCCGGGTGGCCAGGAGCTCCCGGTAGCGGTTGAACCCGGCCGCCAGCCCCACGGCGTCGGGCAGATCGGCCTCGACGGTGTCCGGATCGGCGAGCTGGAGCCGGATGGCGGCCAGCCCTGCCAGGTACGGGGCAATCGTGTCGGTGTTGGCGTGGTGGCGGACGTCGAAGACCTCCTCGACGAGGGTCCGGGCGTGGGGTTCGTCGACAACCCGGACGGCCGAGGGGCTGGCGAGCTGGCAGATCTCCAGGGCGAAGCTGTGGATCGTCCGGATCGTGCGCCGCGGGGCGGGAAGGAGGTCGGCGCAACGGGAGCGCAGTTCGTCGGCGGCCTTCGTGTTGTAGGCGAGGACCGTGATCGACTCCGGGTCGACGTGCCGCTGGGAGACGAGGTGACGCAGTCGTTCGGTGAGGACGGTCGTCTTCCCTGAACCGGCCGGAGCGATGACACGGACGGCACCTCCGTCGTGGAGCACCGTCCGGAGCTGGTCGGGAGCGAGGCTCACCCGCGCCGGACGCGCCCCGTGCGGGTCGGGAGCGATGCGCCCCGGGACCGGGGAGGATCCGGGGGCGGGCCCTGCTCCGGCTTCGGGGGAGCGGGCCCACCAGTGGCGGACCACAACGCCGGGGGGTACCAGGGGAACCGATGACGGCCCACCGTCGACGAGCACCGCCGTCCCGTCGGCCAGGAGGAGGTCCGCCAGGCCGCCGGGTCGGGGGCCGTGTCGTGCCCAGGTCCGGGCCGCCTTGGTGGCGTGCCACCACCGGGGCTCGCCGCCCCGACCGTCGTAGTTGTTGGCCCAAACCAGGAAGTGCAACCGTTCGCGGGCCAGCTCGAAGGTGGGGTCGAGGAGGTAGGGCTCCCCCGTGTAGCGCTCGGGCTCCCGCAGCGTCGCATCGTCGACGCCCAGTTCCACGACGACGGCCTGCCGGGCTGTCCAGGCGCGGTGCAGTCGATCGGTTACCGGACCGGGGGAGGCCAGCTCGGCTTCCCCGACGGTGATCCGGGGGCAGTGGACCCAAGGGCGCGGCACCGGCGCACCCGACGCGACCACCACGCCCCGGCCGAGGGATGGCGGCCCGGGGGTGGTCATCGGACTACCGTACCGCCGGGTTGCGACGGGCAGTCCGGGTTGCGACGAGTTGGTCGGACTGGCCGGATTGGCCGGATGCGACGATCCAGTCCTCGCTGTCCCCCGCGGTCCGGCGCGGCCCATCTGCCGGCACCGTCGGGGGGACGGTGGCGCCGGCCACCGACCGGGATCACCACCCCCGACCCCTGCTCCGGCGGCCCCTGGCTCCGGTCGGCGGTCTCGGGAAGCTACCGGGTGGTGACGTGGGCGGTAGCGCCCTCGGAG
>DAHXOA010000012.1 GCA_027365145.1 Acidimicrobiaceae bacterium
TCGGACTTCTGGTCAGCGGAGGAGACACGAGAGTAGATCGCTGTCTTACCTACGTGAGCGGAGGCGAACTTGGTGAGATCCCCAACCACGATGAGGCCGCCGACCCGTTGGGCCGGTACCGGCAGCTTGCCCTCCTGGAACGCCCCCTGAAAGCCGCCTTGCCGACACGCGTGGCCATTGTCCCCACACCCTCGCTGCTCCCTCTACACGCCGGTCCGCCGCCTCGCCGGATAGTCCCGGGTCCGGTCGCCCCGGAGGGGTGCCATTACTCCAGCGCTCCCCCGGGACTATCGCCTCACGCCACCGCGCCCACCAGTCCGGCCGCCTTGGCGCCACCTACTGCCCTACTTGTCCGGCTCGTCCGAGCTGTTCGCCCTTGTGGCGGGACGGCTCGAAACCTTCCTAGGGGATCCGTCATGACTGCGCTCGCACCAACGCTGCAGACCTTATGTACCCATCGGCTGGTGGCCCAGCGGAGCGTCAGCCCGCACACGGTTGCCTCGTATCGGGACACCTGCCCGGCGGTCATGGGCAAGCTCCGCTGCCCGCTGGGGGAGCCCTCCATGCCCCTCTCCGTGGAGCACCCCGAGGTCCTCTCTCCTCCCGAGCACCCACCCACCTGCTGTGCCCAGGTCACCATCACCGTGCCACCGTCGGTCAACGCCAAGACCGCCCAGCGCCATGACTACCCGGGAAAGTCCTGGCGCCGCTCCTACGCGAGGCGGTCGCAGCTAAACGGGCCAACGCCCGGATCAAGGACCCTGCCACCATCGACGTGGCGAGAGGCTGGTGTCGGCTGATGGGGCTTGCCCCTCTGTCCCTGTTCCTCGCCTGTGCGCTTGTCGCGCGCAACCTGGCTGTTGCCGACGCCTTCGTGGCACGCCAAGAAGACGACCGGCGCCGAAAGCCAGCCGGGCTGGCGACAAGGTCCCGGCGCAGGCGTCGCAAGTCCGCCGCAGATCTTGTCGGAGCGACGAACGCACCTCCGTAGTCATCGGCATGTTCGTCCAGGCACGGGACGGAAGCGCATCGCCGCGCCCGAAAGACGACGCCTCAGCGTCTGTGAGCCCGAGGGCTCGGCCATCGACCTGTCACACCGCCGTGGCAGGATGACGGCGGCTCGAAACGTGAAGTGGGTCCTCACCGAAACGTGAAGACCTCCTCGGTCGGGCTGCCGGGATTTGAACCCGGGACCTCTTGACCCCCAGTCAAGCGCGCTAACCAAGCTGCGCCACAGCCCGCTGTTGTCGTGCCGAGCGTCCGCCCTGTTCAAGGGGTACCGCGCGTCACCGGCTCACCCTAGCGCACCGTGTCGCGGTCCCCGGGAAGGGGGGAAGGGTGCGTGCCCGGCACGCCGCAGCAGGGGCCAGGCCAGCGGCCGATCACAGGTGGTGGGAGAGCCAGATGATCCCCTGGACGATGCGGAAGATCACGTAGATGACGGTGGCGACGACCATGAACTTGAAGTACCACGGGGACTTGCGGTGCTCGAGCGGCTCGGACCCGCAGACCGGGCAGGTTCCCTCCTCGGTAAGGTCCTCTTCCTCGATGCGTTCGTCGCACTCCTCGCACCACGGCACGTCACCAACCTCGCGCGTCACTGGACCGCCAGGTCGTCCCCAGTGCCCACCCAGCAGGATCCACCGGCATGCCACCGCCTTCGGGAGGGACATGCGCCCACCGGCAGGCGGCACGCGCACGCACGGCGAAAGCCGCAGAGGCGCCCTCAGTGCCGGCGGGAACCACCGCCGCTCCCTCTGGCGCGCACCCGGATCTTCACCGGGGTCGCACCGAGATCGAACCGCTCGCGCAGGCCGCGCTCGACGTAGCGGAGGTAGGTCGGAGCAAGCCGGCCGTTCGTGAACAGGGTAAAGGTCGGTGGGTCGGCCGCGCCCTGCACGGCGTACTGGATGTGCGCGCCGACCGGGGCGTGGGCGACCTGGATGGCCTTGATGGCACGGTTCAGCTCGCCGGTCGGGATACGTGTGTGGTAAGCCTCCTCGGCCGTTCCCACCGCCGGCAGGATGTGATGGACGCCGAGGCCGGTGAGGGCGCTGATCTTCAGCACCGGCGCGTCACCGAGGAACGCCAGACGGTCACCGACGTCGGCCAGGACGTCGGGCCGGTCGTCGACGGCGACGGTCTCCCATTTGTTCAGCACGACGACAGTCGGGCATCCCGAGGCGGCGATCCGCTCGGCCAGGCGCTGGTCCTGGTGGGTGATCCCCGCCGTTGCGTCGATCACGAGGAGGGCGATATCGGCGCCGTCGAGGGCTTCGAGCGCCCGGATCATCGAAAAGTACTCGGTACCCCGCTCGGTCCTGGACTTCCGGCGCATGCCGGCGGTGTCGATGAAGCACACCGTGCCTTCGGGCGTCTCGACCACGGTGTCGAGCGCGTCCCGGGTCGTCCCGGGAGCGTCGTGGGTCACGGAGCGCTCGTCCCCGACCAGCCGGTTGAAAAGGGTCGACTTCCCGACGTTGGGCCGGCCGATCAGCGCCACCCGCGGGATCGACGGATCGCGCGCCGCCGTGGAGTCGACGCGGTCGGGATCGATCGGTGCGCCCACCCTGTCGCCGCCCACCCTGTCGCCGGCGTCACCGCTATCGCCGCCACCCGTTACGGAACCGCCGGTCCCCCCGGGGCCGACGTCGTCCCTCTGACGGGCCGGGAGCAGCGAGACGACCTCGTCGAGCAGGTCACCGGTCCCCCGCCCGTGGAGGGCGCTGACGGTCCAGGGATCGCCGAAGCCCAGGGCGAGGGCATCCCAGGCGTCGCGTTCCCGGTGCTCGGAGTCGACCTTGTTCACGACGACGCGCACCGGTCGCCCCGACCGCTGCAGCCAGCGGGCCACACCGAGGTCTTCCTCGGTCAATCCCACGGTGACGTCGACGACGAGCAGGACGACGTCGGCATCAGCCACCGCCCGCTCGGCCTGCTTCGACACCTGCACGTCGAGTGCGTCGGCGCTCTCCAGCCATCCTCCGGTGTCGACGATGGTGAACCGCCGCCCGCCCCACTCGGCCGCCAGCTCCTTGCGGTCACGAGTCACGCCGGGCCGCTCCTCGACCACGGCGACCCGCCGGCCGACGATGCGGTTGACGAGGGTGGACTTCCCGACGTTGGGCCGACCGGCTACCACCACCAGCGGGTGGCGCTGCTGCGTGTCGGCCGGACGCACCGGCACCGGGCTCATCGTCGCAACCCCATGGCGACCGGCGCCGGCACCGGCACCGGTGGCGATGTCCGCGGCCGCAGCCGCACCGGTATCCCCGTCTGTTCGGAGACCGGGGTCGCCGTCGCCGTTGTGACGGCCAGCGGAGGCATCGGATCTTCGGCCAGCGTTCCCGTCGGATCCTCGATGGCACGCCGCAACGCCATCCCGTTGGCCGGGACGACCTCGACGGGGCGGGGCAGGTCACCCGGGGTCAGGTCGTCGAGGAACCTCCCTTCCGAGAGGCACGAGTCGGGCAGGAGGTAGCGATGACCTTCGGGCTGGTCGGCCAGCGTACGGGACAGGTCGGCGCCGGTCAGGAGGCCGGCCACCCCGATGTTGCCGCCGAAGAACTCGTTTGTCACGGGGACGATCCTGACGTGAGGGAACCGGCCGGACGACATGAGGGGCGCGAGCACCCGGGCCCCGTACTCGCCGGTCAGCACGGCCACCGGGGCGCGGCGGCCCCGGTCCGGCGCCTGCGGGCCCCCCCGTCCATCCGGCGTGCCCCGAGCCGTCCGGGGTGCCCGGTAGCCCGTAGCCGGTGCCCCGTCCACCCAGGCGAAGAACCCGGGGCGAGCGCCGACGGCGAGCGCCTCGTCGCCGGCGAAGGCGGCTTCGAAGGCGCGGGCCATCCCGATGCCGTTCTCCAGCTGGGGGAACCCTTCATACGTGGCGGGATCAGGGAATGGCACTCCCGCCATCAGGTAGTACTCGTCGGCGGCGAACACCATGCGTCGACCGAGGGTGGCGAGGAACGTCTGCTGCCAGCGTTCGACGGCGTCGCACACGGCTGCCGCTTCGTCGGGCCCGTGGGGCCGCATGGCCGGTTCCGTCGAGAACCGGCTGAGGCCCAAGGGCACGCACGCCACGCTCACCAGCCGTGGATACCGGTCGAGGATCCCGGCCATCGTGTCCTCCAGCACGGCACCGTCGTTGCGGCCCGGGCACACCACGACCTGTCCGTGTACCTCGATCCCGGCGTCGAGGATCGCCGCCAACCACCGCAGGCTGATCGCCCCCCGACGGTTCCGCAGGAGCGCAGCCCGCACTTCGGGGTCGGTGGCGTGGAGCGAGACGAACAGCGGACCCAGGCGCTCGGTCACGACGCGTTCCAGGTCCATCTCGGTGAAGCGGGTGAGCGTGGTGAAGTTCCCGTAGAGGAACGACAGTCGGTAGTCGTCGTCCTTCAGTGACAGGCTCCGGCGCATGCCCGGCGGGAGTTGGTGGATGAAGCAGAACTCACAGCGGTTGTCGCAGGTGCGGACCCGGTCGAAGAGCGCAGAGGAGACCTCTGCCCCCAACGGCTCTCCACCGGTCTTGTCGACACGGACCAAGATCGCCCCGGCAGTACCGTCACGCCCTACGACGAGGCGGACGTCTGCCTCGTCGACAAGCAGGCTGTAGTCGATCACGTCCCGCGGCGCGCGGCCATTGATCGAAAGGATCGTGTCCCCGGGACGGAGACCTGACCGGTGGGCGGGCGATCCGTGCGCCACCGCGACGACCCGAGGCGCCGTCGTCTGTCGAGGCACCGGCATGGCCCGATGCTACCCGCCTGGTGCCCGGGCCCGATCCCGGGCGGAGCGTCCGGATGGACCGGGACCGGGCGGTAACCTGGAGAGGTGCCCGTCGAACGCGTCCTGCTCGCGCAACCTCGAGGGTTCTGTGCCGGCGTGGAGAAGGCGATCAAGGCGCTGGCGTGGATGCTCCGGATCTTCGAGCCTCCGGTCTACTGCTACCACGAGATCGTCCACAACCAGTACGTGGTCGACCAGTTCCGCCGGCAGGGTGTGGTCTTCGTCGACTCCGTCGACGACGTGCCGGCCGGAGCGCCTCTCATGCTCTCCGCCCACGGCACCGCCCCCGAGGTGGGGCTGGCCGCCCGGACCAACGACCGGGTGGTGGTCGACGCGGTATGCCCGCTCGTGACGAAGGTCCACCACGAGATGCGGGTGCGGTCCAAGAAGGGCTACACCGTGCTCTACGTGGGACACGAGGGCCATGAAGAGGCGATCGGCACCATGGCCGTGGCCCCGGAGGCCGTCCGTCTGGTCGAGCGTCCCGACGATGTCGACGCCCTGGCGGACACCTTGGTCGGTGAGGACGGCACGTTGCCACCCGTCGCGCTCCTGGCCCAGACCACGCTCAGTCACGACGAGCTGGCCGGGGTGGTGACCAGGGCGAAGGAGCGCCTGCCCGGCCTGTGGATGCCGGGCCGGAGTGACCTGTGCTTCGCCACGACCAACCGCCAGGCGGCGCTCAAGGCGATCGCCGGACGCGCCGATGCCGTGGTCGTGATCGGTTCGGAGAACTCCTCGAACACCGTGGCGTTGGAGAAGGTGGCCCGGCAGTTCTGCCACCGTGTCGTCCGGGTCAACCGCGTCGAGGAGCTTCCCGACGACCTGGCTGGCGTGGTGGGGGTGACCGCCGGCGCCTCGGCGCCGGAGACCCTCGTCGATGCGGTGGTCCGCCACCTGGCTCCCCTCGGCGGCGTGGAGGTCGTCCCCGTCACGATCGAAGAGGAGTACTTCCCTCCGCCACCGGAGCTGCGCGACCTCCTGCGCGGTCTCGAGTGCGCGCTCGGCCTCCTGGCCGGTTCGGCCCAGGGGGCGGAGATCGGCGCCCCCCTCCGCGAGGATCGGTTCACGGCTGCTGCCGACGTGCTCGCGCAGTTCGCCGTCTGAGTCGCCCTCGATGTCGCCACCGGCCCCTCGGACCGGCCCCGCGTCTCTCACCGCCGCCAAGGTCGCCAGTGCGTTCGCGCTCCCCGAGCCGGTCGCTCCGCTGCGGGAGGTTCCCGGGCGCGAGGCAAGCCACACGTGGCGGCTCGACACCATCGGGGCTCGTTACTTCGTCAAGGTGTACGACCGACCGTGGGACATGCCGGCTTGGTCGGGCTGGATCCGTGCCCTCCAGGGATCCTGGGAGATCGAATCGGCGGCCGTCGCCGTCGGCCTCCCCGTGGCGCGCCCGGTCCACCCGCCCGGCGCCTTGTGGCCGTGGGTCGACCTCGGATTCGGCCGAGACCAGTTCACGGTGCGGGTGCACGAGTGGGTGACCGGCACCCAGCGGACCGACCCCGTACCTCCGTCCCAGGCATACGGCATCGGCGAGCTCCTGGCCCGGATCCACCGCCTGCTCCCCCCGCTCCGGCGATGGCGCCGGAGGCCGGTGTGGCCCGGAGACTGGAACGCGGGCGTCCCGCTCCCCCACCAGCCCGGCGACCTGTCGACGAAGCTCCTGGAAAACGCTCTCCCGTTGCTCCAGGCAGCCTCTGCGTTCTGTGCCCGGGCCCTGGCCGAAGAGGCTCCCCTCGTGCGGACCCACCGGGACCTCCATGCCCACAACATGCTCGTCCTCCGGGACGGGTCGCCAGTGGTCATCGACTGGGACGCGGCCTCGACACAGCGGGCTGACTGGGAGCTGGTCGAGACCGCCCTCGAGGTTGCCGGGTATCTCACCGGTCCTCCCGACAGGGAGGTCGTGGCCGCGGTGGCGGCCGGCTACCGGGCCGCCGGCGGGCCGGCCTGGAGGATCACCACCACGAGCTTCGCCGGGGTGCTCATCTGTGCCCAGAATTGGTTGCAGGCCAGCCTGTACGACGTCGTGTGGCACTCTCCCGCCGTCGGGTCGCCGGCCGGGGGCTCGCTCGGGGCTCCGGTGGTCGTCCAGGCGCTTGGTGCCGTAGAGCAGGTCATGGTGGCGGCGGAGGCCTGGATGTCCTGGTTCCAGTGACCTCGACCGGCGCGCCTACCCGACAGGACGTCGACGTGTGCGGCCGGTGCCCCCGGCGCGAGAATGGCTCCATGACCACCCCAGCCACGACCACCTTCACCAGGATGGACCAGTCCACCGCCGACCAGTGGGCGGTGATCGGTGCCGAGGTGCGACACCACCAGGACCGGGTGGCCGACCGGGTGCTCGCCATGCTCCGCTCACTCGACGACATGGTGGACGGGTTCGCTGTCGACCAGCTCACCCACTGCCTGCAGACGGCGACCCGGGCCGAGCGGGACGGGGCCGACGAACAAATCGTCGTGGCCTGCCTGTG
>DAHXOA010000034.1 GCA_027365145.1 Acidimicrobiaceae bacterium
GACCTCGGCCCGACGGCTCCAGCGCGGACTCGTGTACAACGTGGTCGTCTCCTTCCTCTACTACTACCTGTTCGCCTACCTCGTGAACCGGATCGCCCGGCGGACGGTGCTCCGCACGGCACCCGCGTTCCGATCCGGATCGGGCCCCTACCCGACCAGATCGAAGATCCCGCTCGTCTTCGCCGTGTCCACGCTCTGTCTCCTGGCGGTCCTGTTCCTGCCGGTCGGACGTGAGATCGGCCCGGGCCTCGAGGCGACGCTCGATGTCGTCCAGCGCTACTTCTGACCGTTCCGGCCGTGCTGGCCGTGCTGACCCCTCTGGTCGGCCTGGTCGGCAGCGCCGGGGGGTCGGGTGGGTGACAAGCGGGGCTGCCATGTCGATCGTCGCCGGGGGCTACTGGGCGTTCTTCTCACCGTACGCACAGGGCTTCGGGCTGTTCCCGTACCGGGGCGTGACCGACGAGAAGGTCGTGGCGCTCACCTTCGACGACGGACCCAACGAGCCGTTCACCTCGCAGATCGCCGAGGTGCTCCGGTCGCGCGGGATCACTGCCACCTTCTTCCAGGTCGGCGCGTGCGTCGAACGATACCCAGCGGTCACGGCACGGCTGGTCCGGGACGGACATGAGATCGGGAGCCACACCTACTCGCACCGTTTCTCCGACTGCCTCCGGTGGTCCCGCCAACGTGCCGATCTCGAGCGGGGACGACGTGTGCTGGCGGCGGTGCTCGGTGCGCCACCGACGCTGTTCCGGCCGCCCTGGCTGTTCCGGCACCCGCCGATGCTCCGCTTCCTCCGGTCCCAGGGCATGGAGCCGGTTTCCGGGCACTTCGCCCACGCCCTCGAGGTCTTCCAGCCCACCGCCGAGCGAATGGCACGCCGGGCGATCGCCAAGACGGCGCCCGGCGCCATCCTCATCTTCCACGACGGCCTCGAGGCCCGTACCGGGGAACGACACCGGACCGTGGAGGCCGTGGCGTTGGTGGCCGATGCCCTCCTCGCGCAGGGCTACCGCTTCGTGACGGTGAGCCCGCTCCTCGGCATCGCCGGGGCGCGAGCCCAGGAGCCCGCGGTCGGCTGACCCGGACCGGGTTCCACGAGGCCGTCCCGGTCTGAACGGCCTCGTGGATACCTGATGCCTCCCGTCCTACCGAAACGAAGGTCCAGGCGGCCTGCTTTCGGGACCATATTCGGGTGTGATGTTGACAGTGGGTCCCGTCTCCATATACTGTGCCCGTAGTTGCTATTTGGGGTTGCATACCTAGGGCAACTCGTCAGGTCGTCGAGCGCAGGACAAGGAGGTGGTCGCCATGGCACACTCATCACATGCCAGCGAACCTCCGAGTCGCTCCTTCGGCCGGCAAACTGGCTGAGCACCGGGTCCCGCAGCGTCCATCCGGTTCCGACCGGGCTCCGGGTCCTGCCTCGTTTAGAGGCTGCGGACGAGCTGGCGTCGGATCGTTCCTGGGTTCTCGTTGGCCGTCACGCCGCGGGGACAGCCAGTCGTACGTCCCACAGACGTCGGCGCGGTGGTATCTAGCCCGGTCCTAGGGATCACGACGTTGCCCGCACGGTTTCCCGTCTTGAGATCCGTGCTCCGCGCACGGTAATCACCAATACACCACCAGACCGAGGTACTGCTATGTCTCTATTTATGTCGTCATACCTTCCGTTCACCCGATCAAATCCAACCGTACGTGACGCGTTGAGCCCATCCGATGACGACCGCAGGACGCTCCCCGACTGGCTGCGGCAGGTGACCGAGTTCCTCGTCACCGTCGGCCCCGATGTCCTCGAACTCCTCTGCCTCGCGTTCGCCGACTGAGCGATCCCGCCGCAGTCGACCGGAACCCGGCCGATGGGAGGAACCGACAGGGACCGGACAGGGACCGGATGCCCGCCGGAGCGTTCGATCGGACCCAGCGGCCTCACCCGACCACCACATGGAGCTTCACCCGGAACGACAACGAACAGAGAGGAGGTGCCTCGTGCCCGCACGCGACCTCACGACAACACGATCGACCGCACCACCACCAGCCGGAGGCGACGTCCACGTACGCGGTGCCCTCGGGACGCTGCGTGAGCGTCACCTCGCGGAGAGCCGGGCACCGCGCTGGGTGATCAGGATCTTCGCCTTCCTCGTCATCATGGGCCCCGGCATCATCGTGATGATCGGGGACAACGACGCCGGTGGCGTCACCACCTACGCCCAAGCCGGCCAGGCCTTCGGGTACAGCCTGCTGTGGCTGTTCCCCGTCCTGTTCGTCGTGCTCTACGTCGCCCAGGAGATGGTCGGCCGGCTCGGCGCGGTCACCGGCGTCGGGCACGGCAAGTTGCTCCGGGACCGCTTCGGGCGGTTCTGGGCGGCGTTCAGCGTCTTCGACCTGTTCGTGTTGAACTTCCTCACCCTGCTCACAGAGTTCATCGGGATCGACCTGGGCTTTCGCTACTTCGGGGTACCCGACACGATCTCGGTCCCGGTCATGGCCGTGGCCCTGGTCGCGATCGTCCTCGGGCGCCAGTTCTACCGCTGGGAGCGCCTGGTGTTCGTGATGATCGCCGTCAGCATGCTCATGCTCGCCCTCCCCTTCATCACCGGAGGGGGCCGGACCGCCAACTGGGGGCAGATCGCCCACACGATCACGATCCCGGGGGTGAAAGGTGGGCTCTCTACGACGGCGATGCTCTTCATCATCGGCATCGTCGGCACGACCATCGCCCCCTGGCAACTCTTCTTCCAGCAGGGGAGCGTCGTCGACAAGCGCATCAGCACTCGGTTCACCAACTACGAGCGAGCGGACACGCTCGTCGGCTCCATCTTCACCAACCTGCAGGGAGCGGCGCTCGTGATCGTGGGCGCACTGGCCTTCATCGGCACGAAGATGGCCGGCGGCCAGTCGGACGCGCTCCACGTCGCCACCGGCTTCGCCCACTTCGTCACCCCCGCGCTCGGCACGGCGTTCGCGATCGTGCTGCTGAACGCGGCGATGATCGGGGCCGCAACGGTGACGCTGGCCAGCTCCTACGCGATCGGAGACCTGTTCGGCGTCAACAGCTCGCTCAACGCACGGCCGATGGAGGCGAAGGGCTTCTACATCTCCTACGTGCTGAGCGTGCTCGCCGCGGGGTCCATCGTCCTCATCCCCCATCTGCCGCTCGGGATCATCAACCTGGGCGTACAGGTGCTCGCCGGCGTCCTGCTTCCCTCAGCGCTCGGCTTCCTGGTCCTGCTCTGCAACGACACGGAGCTGATGGGCCCGTGGGTGAACTCCCCGTGGCTGAACGTGATCGCCACCGTGATCGTGGCGCTACTGCTCGAGCTCTCCCTCGTGCTTGCGATCAGCACCATCTGGCCGTCGGTGAACGTGACCGTTCTCACCGGCGCACTCGGCGTCCCCGTGCTGCTCGCCACCGTCGGAGTGGGAATCGTCCAGCGGAGGAAGGTCGGACGTTGGCGCGCGGAACCTGCCGAGCTGGACCGTCGCAAGGACTGGGTGACCCCTCCCGATGTGCTCACCCGCCAGCTCCCGAAGTCCGCGGGACGGAGTTTCGTGCTCGGCACGATGCGGGCCTACCTGGTCGTGGCCATGGTGCTCATGGTCGTGAGCATCGCCCAACTGGCTCACTGATCGGGCGCCCCCGGTGCCGGGATCGACCCGGCCAGGGCGCATACCGAGCCGGCTCCAGGGGTCAACGACCGGCGTGCTCCTCCCCCGCGCACGCCCGACATGCTCCGTAGATGTTGAACGTCGCGTGGTCGACGCCGAAGCCGTGTGCCGCTTCCACCCCGGAGAGGAACGGCGCCACCTCTGCCTCGGGGAGATCCTCGATAGCGCCACAGTGCCGGCACACCAGGTGGTGGTGGTGCCCGGCGCTGGCGCACAACAGGTAGCCGGCCTGGTTGCCGAGAAGCGTCACGTTCTGGACGATCCCTGCCTCCTGTAGTGACTGGAGCGTCCGGAAGACCGTCGCTCTCCCGATGCCGGGGTCCTCCTGCCCGACAGCGTCGCAGAGCTCCTGGGCCGCCAGCGGCCGACCGGCCCGTTCGAGCACCCCGGCGATCAGGTCGCGTTGGGGAGTGATGCGCTGGCCGGCCGCGAGGATCCGGCCCCGGAGGGTATCGCTCGACATCTGTTCATGGTATCAGAAGTGAGACATGACAGTGTCAAGCAACCGAGTTGACAAACTGAGCTGGTAGCCACATACTGATACCTAGTCTCAGTTTGGAGAGAGAGAGGACGGCCAAGGTGCGAGCGCGCGATGCCCTGAGGTTGTGCTGGCCAGCAGGACCGGATACAGACAGGACGGGCGGGACAGACAGGACAGGCGGGATGGCGCGATGAGCCGGTCGACCCCAGGGGCGAACCTCGGTGGCCCCACACCCGACGGCGTACCCACACCCGCACCCACACCCGACGGCGTACCCACACCCGCACCCACACCAGACGGCGTACCCACACCTGCACCCACACCAGACGGCGTACCCACACCGCCCGGTGCGACCTCGGACACTGGCACCGGCCCGCAGCCCGGGGGAAGCGGCGTGCACACCCTGGAGCCGAACGTCGTGTCGATCTGGGGGCTGATCAGCCAGAGCATGGCCGGCATGGCACCGACGTGCGACGTCGTTGCCTTCATGACTGCCGGTGCCGCCTTTGCCCTCGTCGCCCTCCCCCTCTCCTACCTGTTCGCCTTCGGCCTGATGTTCATCGAGGTCAACACCCTCTACCACCTGTCGAAGCACCGGGGTTCGGCCGGGGGCTACTACAGCTACGTGTCAGCCGGACTCGGCCCCCGGGCCGCGCTCGTCACGGCGCTGATGGTGATCTTCTACCAGACCGTGAGTGTGGCCGGCGTGCCCGTCTACGTCGCCGGTGTCTTCCTGCCGGCACTGGCCCGCGACTATCTCGGCATCGCCCTACCCGGGTGGTTCTGGGTTCCCATGATCCTGTTCTTCATCGGCGTGCCCTGGGTCCTCTCCGTGCTCGGCATCCGTCCCACCGTGAAGACGCTGGTGTTCACCAGCTCGCTCGAGATCGTCTTCCTCATCGTCGCGTCTGCGATCATCATCGCCCGCGCCCCCCTGCACACACCGCTGGCCCCGTTCAGCTTCGCATCGGTCGGCGTGAAGGGCGTTGCACTCGGCATGATCTTTGCCATCACCAGCTTCATCGGCGTGGGCAGCCACGCACCTCTCGGCGAGGAGTCGAAGGGGGTCCGGACCCAACAGGGCCGGCTCATCGGGAAAGCGGCCATCCTGTCGCTGACCATGGTGGGGGCGGCTCTCACCATCTCCGCGTACGCGCTGACGGTCGGCTGGGGCCAGGCCAAGATGGCATCCTTCGCCACCTCGCCGGCGCCGGGGGTCACCGTGTTCCTCCACTACCTCGGTCCGGTGGGAGCCATCGCCCTGGTCGTGCTGGCGGTCAACAGTGCCCTGATGGACGATCTGGCCCTGATGACGAGCACCTCGCGCGTCATCTACGCCGTGAGCCGGGACAAGCTGCTCCAGACCAGCTTCGCCGTGGTGAACGGCCGCCGGGCGCCGGCACGCAGCGTGACCTTCGTCGCCGTCGCCGCCACGTCGGTGGCCATCGGCGCCGGCCTGGCGCTGGGCCCGTCCCAGGCGTTCAACGTCCTCACGACCGCGGTCCTCTTCGGTCTCGTGACGGCCCACACGCTGATGAACGTGTCGCTCATGCGCATCTCCTACCGGGAGCGACGGGCCACACAGGTCGTCTTCCACATGGTGCTCCCCGTGCTGGCCATGGGGCTGTTCTGGTACGTCCTCTACGAATCGATCATCCCCTTCGCCTTCCCCCTGGCCTGGGCCGCAGTGATCTGGATGACCGTCCTCGTCCCCGCGATCGTCTGGTCGTGGCACGCCGCCGGGCGGGACCGGATGGCGTCGGAGGCAGGCCGCCATCTGGGAACGCAACGGTCCCCCGACGCAGGCGCCGGCCTCCCACCGTACGCTTGAGCCACATGACCCGCCGCGTCCTCCGCCACCTCGCCGAGGGGAGGACGGTCCGCGTCGGGGAGTGCATGCTCCACGCGACCGAACTGTGCAACGGCGTGATCACCGGCGTGGCTTGTGCCGACCGGTGCAACACGTTCGTGCCGTGCCGGCGGGGCCGCGTGGCACGCACCCTGGCTCGCCACTTCTCGGAGATCCTCGCAGATCCGGCTTGCCCCCCGGCACTCGCCGCCACGATGTGCGCCGAGCTCGCCCGGTCGCCGGAGCCGGCAGTGAGGGTGGACATCGCCCGGGATCCCTCCTGTCCCGAGAAAGTGCTGGCATGGCTCGTCGACGACTGGTGGTGGGAGGTACGCGCCGCCGTGGCGGCCAACCCGGCCTGTCCGGAGCACGAGGCAACCCTCCTGGCCCGGGATGCCAACGTGTGGGTCCGACGCGCCGTCGCAGAGAGCCCGACCGCCCATACCTCCGTCCTCCACATCCTCGGGCACGACGGCGACTTCGGCGTGCGCGATGCCGTCGCCGAGCACGCCCGGTGTCCGCCCGACCTCCTCGACGCCCTCAGCCACGACCCCGTCTGGGAGATCCGCCGCTCGGTGGCCAAGCGTCCCGACGCCCCCCCGTCCGCCCTGAAGCACCTCGGTTCCGATCCCGAGCACTGGGTACGCTTCTTCGTGGCGTGCAACCCGTCGGCGCCCACCGAGGTCCGCGCCGCGCTCGAGCGCGATCCCCGACCGACCGTCCGCGGCCTGGCTCGCCGGGACCGCGGCCGGTCCCGGTCGGTGGCGACGTTCCTGGCCACCGACAGCCGAGCCGGGACGACGCCGGGCACCGGAGAAGCTCCCGGAAGACCGCTGCCCGGAGGCCAGACCGGAGGCCAGACCGACGACCAGACCGACGCCATTCCCGGGATGCCCTGACCGCCGCCGGGAGGGAACCGGCGCTGCATCATGCGCAGCCGGTAGCGTGGGTCGTCGTCCCCGGCGATGGAGGTGCCCGATGGATCCCACCCGCTTGACCAACGTCGAGGATGCCCGGAGAGCCGCCGCACGGGCCGTTCCCCGGGCGCTCTTCGACTACGTCGACGGCGGTGCCGACGACGAGCTCACCATGGCAGAGAACGTCGCCGCGTTCCGCAGGATCAGCCTCGTCCCGCGGATGGGCCTCGGCCGGGTCGTCCCCAGCCTGTCCGTCGAGCTGTTCGGCACCCGGCTCGACTTCCCGGTGCTCCTGGCCCCGTGTGGGTTCGTCAGCGCCATGCATCCCGACGGACCGGTCGGCGTGGCCCGTGCCGCCGCCTCCCGGGGTGTCGTCTCCGTGCTGAGCGCCGTGGCCGGCAGACCGCCGGAGGACGTGACGGCAGGAGTGCGAAGTGCCGGTGCAGTCGGCAACCCGATGTGGTTCCAGCTCTACGCACCGGGGGGACGCGACGAGTGGGAAGGGATGGTCGACCGGGTGGCGGGGCTCGGGTACTCGGCGCTCGTCGTCACCATGGACACCACGGCGCTCGGCAACCGTGAGCGGGACCGGCGCAACGGGGTCTCCGCCCAGATGCGAATTGATCCCCGGTCAGCGGCCCTGCTCGCGCTCCAGGTGGCCTCCCGGCCGTGGTGGGCGGCTCGCATGGGTGCGGCCACCATCACGGCTCGCAGAGGCGCGGCGCCGACGGGGCCGACCGTCGGTCTGGTCGCCGCCGGCGGCTCCCCCTTCACCTGGGACGACGTTGCCGCCATCCGGACCCGGTGGTCAGGCCCGCTCCTCGTGAAGGGCATCCTCACCGCCGCCGACGCCGCCCGCGCGGTCGCCCTCGGCTGTGACGGCGTGATCGTGTCCAACCACGGGGGCCGGCAACTCGACGGTGCCCCGGCGACGATGACCGCGCTTCCCCGGGTGGTCGACACGGTCGGGGGCTCGGCCACCGTCCTGGTGGACGGCGGCATACGACGAGGGAGCGACGTGGCCAGGGCCCTGGCTGTCGGGGCCTCCGCCGTGCTCATCGGTCGCCCCTACCTCTACGGGCTCCAAGCAGCCGGCACCGCCGGCGTCGAACGGATCCTCGACATCCTCCGAGCCGACCTCACGAGGACCCTCACGCTGCTCGGGTGCCCGGACGTCGGCGAGCTGGACCGGTCCTGGATCGAATGAGCCCACCGCGACGCGGCCGGGCCCGGCCGTTCCGTTCCCCTCAGGGAAGGCGCTCCTGGCCGGAACGACGGCTCTTCAGCGCGTAGCGCGCCCCGAACCCACCGATGACGGCGACCACCACGAGGGCCAGCAGACCGAAGAGGAAGTAGATGACCGCGGCCAGCACCACCAGGGCACCCGCCGTCCAGAACTGCCTGCGGTAGCGGTCGGGGTGCACGACCACTCCGGCCACCGACTGCACCATCCGGTCCTTGTTCGAAGAGTTCGACATGATGTACCTCCTGCCTCCACGGTAGCGGTCGGGGACGTCTCATCGTCGTCGGGCCCCCGCCCGATCACGTCACGACCTGTGGCGGACAGCCGATGGGGCCCTGGGGACCACTGCGCTCGCCGGGGGGCGCGCAGCGCTGACGAGCTCAGTGGGGGACGATCCGGACGTGCCCCGGTTGGGTGTCGTCACTACGCCGGACCACCATCTCGTCGGAGAGCTCTGTCGCCGTCGAGACGATGCGCGGCATGCCGAGCATGGTCGAAGAGCGGCTCGTGGACAGGTACGCCGTGATCCGGTCGGCCAAGGCGACCAGCTCCCGCGCGTCGTCGGGCTCCTCACACATCTCGGCAGCAGAGCCGAGCGTCTCCGCCGCCTGGCTCAACAACCCGATGGCGGTGTCGTAGGTCTCGTCCATCGGTGACATCCTTCCGTCGGCCCCGCGCTGCCCTGCCCATGCTACTGCGCCACGCAACGTCGGCATGACCGGGCGTGGGACAGGCGCCAGCTCACACCGGCACGGGGTGGGGCATGCACAGGTCGTCGTACTCGGCGATGACGATCTCTCCGGCGTCGGGTCCGCACGCCGGGCATCCAGGGTCACGATGCACCTTGAACGTGCGGAAGGTCTGCTCCAATGCGTCATAGGCCAGCAGCCTCCCCTGGAGGGTGTCGCCCATGGACAACAGGAGCTTGAGCGTCTCGATGGCCTGGAGACTGCCGACGATACCGGGCAGCACCCCGAGCACACCGGCCTCTGAGCAGCTCGGTGCCAGCTCGGCCGGGGGCGGCTCGGGGATCATGCACCGGTAGCACGGACCCGCATAGGGGTTGAACACGGTGACCTGGCCCTCGAACCGGAAGATCGATCCGTGGACGACGGGGATCCGCTTCAGGAGCGAGGCGTCGTTGACGAGGTACCGGGTCGGGAAGTTGTCGGTGCCGTCCAGGATGACGTCGTAGCCGTCGATGATGTCGAGGACGTTCCCGGCGCCGAGCCGCACGTCGTAGGTGACGACGTCGACGTCCGGGTTCATCGCCGTGAGCGTCTTCTTCGCTGAGTCGACCTTCCGGTCCCCGATGCGCTCCGTGTTGTGGAGGATCTGGCGCTGGAGGTTGGAGGCGTCGACCACGTCCATGTCGATGATCCCGAGCGTCCCCACCCCGGCCGCCGCCAGGTACAGGGCCGCCGGGGAGCCGAGCCCACCGGCACCGAGGAGGAGCACCTTCGAATCGAGCAGCTTCAGCTGGCCGGCCTCCCCCACCTCGGACAGGAGGAGGTGGCGCTGGTACCGGTTCCGCTGCGCCGGGGTGAGCGAACGCGGGGTGCTCCAGTCCCGCCCCTCGTCCTTCCACCGGTTGAACCCGCCGATCACCGAGTGGACGTCGGTGTAGCCCAGCTCCCGGAGGGTCTTGGCCGCCAGCGCCGAGCGCACGCCCCCGGCGCAGTACACGAGAAGCCGGCTCGACTTGTCGGGGATCCGGCTCTCGACCGACAGCTCCAGCATGCCCCGGGGGATGTGGACGGCATCCGGGATCGCGCCCTGCTCATACTCGTCGGGCTCCCGGACGTCGAGCACGACCGTTCCCCGCTGCCCCGAGCGGATGTGCTCATCAGCACCGGCCGGATCGATCTCGTGGACCGACGCCTTCGCTTCTGCCAGCATCTCCCTGAACGTGGGCACGGCGGCCCTCCCTCTTCCGACTTGTGATCACCCGGGCTTCTCACCGGCCCGCCGGTCCCGCCGGACCACGGGCCCACCCGTCTCCCAAAGACTACCAGTCGGGTCAACATTCATGTCCGCAGCCGAGGCGGTAGCGTCGGTCCCGTGGACCTGGGAGACGTGCTGGCACGGCGCCACATGACGCGGAACTTCTCCCCCGAGCCCGTGGAGAGATCCACGCTCGATCGCGTGCTGGCCGCCGCATTGCGGGCACCGTCGGCGGGGAACACCCAGGGCTGCGATCTGGTCGTCCTCGAAGGGAGGGGCCAGACGGCCCGCTACTGGGCGGCCACGACCGATGCCGAGTGGCGGGGACGGTCCCGGCGCTACCGGGGGCTGGCCAACGCCCCGGTCGTCGTCCTCCCCTTCGCCGATCCCGAGGCGTACGCCACCCGCTACGACCAGCCGGACAAGCGACGGGCCGGCACACCCGGGGTGGTCTGGGTCGTGCCGTACTGGCACGTCGACGCAGCGTTCGCGACGATGGCCATGATCCTCGCCGCCACCGACGCCGGCCTCGGTGTCGCCTTCCTCGGGAACTTCCGGGGCGAGACAGCCCTGAAGGAAGCGCTGGACGTGCCGGCGCACCGGTGCTGGCTGGGGGCCGTCCTCCTCGGCGCGCCGGCCCGGCCGGACCCGCCCTCGGCCTCGCT
>DAHXOA010000049.1 GCA_027365145.1 Acidimicrobiaceae bacterium
CCCCGGGACACGGGTGACCGTGCCGGCCTATGTCCTCGGCTCCCACGACGAACCCGTCACCTGCACCGCACCTACCTACGACCACGCCGGCTACCCCGCCTTCAACTGCAACCGTTACGCCGACGGTACGAGCGGTGCACCGTGGTTGGTGCGTACGGGTCGCACCTGGGAGGTCGTCGGCGTCATCGGTGACCTCCACCAGGGAGGGTGCTATCCGTGGACCTCCTACACGGCGCCGTTCGATGCCGCCACACAGCGGCTCGCCCTCCAAGCCGCATCCGGGGGCCTGGCGTCGACGTTCCCGACGCCCGGCGGTGACGGCTGCCCGAGCGGGACCTGAGGCGGGCTGGCGAACGGCCGGGAGCCGCTAGGTTCGCTCTCAGCGCGACCGACGAACAAGGAGAGCGTGCCATGGCCGAAGAGACGACCGCACCGGTAGGCGACCTGCCGGACCGAGCACTCGAGCTCCACTCGCTCGTCACGGCCGAAGGGACCGTGGAGATCTCCCTGGAGGAGGTGGAGGTCCCCCGACCCGGTGCCGACCAGGTCGTCGTCCGGGTCGAGGCGTGCCCTGTGAACCCTTCCGACCTGGGGTTGCTCTTCGGAGGCGCCGACATGACCGCCGCGATCGCCACCGGGACACCCGAGCGGCCCGTCGTGACGGCCTCCATCCCCGAGGCCGCCATGCGGGCGGTGGCAGCCCGGGTGGGCATCTCCATGCCCGTAGGCAACGAAGGCGCCGGGACGGTGGTCGCCGCCGGATCGTCGCCGGCTGCCCAGGCCCTCCTGGGCAAGACGGTCGCGCTGGCGGGAGGAGCCATGTACAGCCAGTACCGCTGCGTACCGGCCGCCATCTGCCTGGAGCTACCCGACGGTGTTGGTGCAGCCGCAGGTGCCTCCTCCTTCGTCAACCCGATGACGGCGCTCGGGATGGTCGAGACGATGCGGCTGGAACACCACCGCGCCCTCGTCCACACCGCTGCCGCATCCAACCTCGGGCAGATGCTCAACCGCCTCTGCATCGAAGAGCGCGTCCCGCTCGTCAACATCGTGCGGCGGCCCGAGCAGGTCGAGCTGCTCCGCGCGGCAGGAGCGACCCATGTGTGCGACACGAGCTCGCCGGCGTTCTCCGACGAGCTCGTGTCTGCCCTGGAAGCCACGTCCGCCACCCTGGCGTTCGACGCCATCGGCGGTGGGACGCTGGCGAGCCGCATCCTCACGGCCATGGAGTCGGCGGCCAGCGCCGCCGAGGGTGGTTACAGCCGGTACGGATCGTCGACCCCGAAGCAGGTCTACATCTACGGCTCGCTCGACCGGGGGCCGACCGAGCTCACCCGGAGCTTCGGAATGGCATGGGGCGTCGGCGGATGGCTGCTGACCCCGTTCCTGCAACGGATCGGGAGGGAGGGCACGGAGCGGCTCCGACACCGGGTCGCAGACGGGATCACCTCCACCTTCGCCAGCTCCTACGTGGGCGAGACATCGTTGGCAGGTGCGCTCGACCCCGAGGCCATCGCCCGCTACGGACGGATGGCCACCGGGGAGAAGTACCTGATCACGCCGAACGGCTGACCGCCGATCCCCGGCGTGCCGGGACCCTTCCGGGGACAGGGGTCAGCCGAGAGCCATCGCTGCGTGCAGGGCGATGCCGGTCGCCATCGCCGACTCGTCCAGGACCATCCGGTTGGAGTGGTTCGGTGCCGGGCTGGTGACACCCGGGGGCGCCGCTCCCAGGAACACCATCGACCCGGGGACCCGCTGGAGCACGAACGACCAGTCCTCAGCGCCCATGACGGCGCTGGGCATCCGGACCACCCTCCCAGCCCCGAGAAGCTGCTCGGCGAGCCCGAGCACCCGGTCCACGGCGGCGGCGTCGTTGACCGTGACCGGGTAGCCCCGGGCGATGGGGACGACCTCCGCCGAGCAGAGATGGGCCGCCGCCACGTTGGTAGCGACCCGCTCCACGCCGTCGAGCGCGAGCTTCCGGCTGGCTTCGGAGAGGGCTCGCACCGTCCCCTCCAACACCGCCGACTCGGGGATGACGTTGTTGGTCGTCCCGGCGTGGATGCTGGCTACCGTCACGACCGCCGGGTCCGCCTGGGGGACACGGCGCGTGACCATCACCTGGAGCGCGCCGACGATCTCACACGCCACCGGCACGGGATCGATGGCATCGTGCGGCATCGAGGCATGGCCGCCCCGCCCGGCCACCACGACCCGGAAGGCATCGGCCGAGGCCATCAGCGCACCGGCCTTGGCCGCCACCAGACCGGAGGGGACGACGGGCGTGACGTGGATGGCAAAGGCCCGGTCGACGGGCACGGAGCGATCGAGCAGGCCCTCGTCCACCATGGCCTGCGCTCCGGCGTAGCCTTCCTCGCCGGGTTGGAACATGAACACGACGCGCCCGGCAAGCACGGCGCGGCGGTCGGCGAGCAGGCGGGCTGCACCGGCGAGCATGGCCACATGGGCGTCGTGGCCGCAGGCGTGCATGGCCCCCTCGACACGCGAGGCGAAGGGGAGCCCCGTGTCCTCGGTCATCGGCAACCCGTCCATGTCGGCGCGCAACAAGGTAGTCGGTCCGGGCTCGTCGCCGTCGAGCACCGCCACGACCGAGGTGACCCCCGTGCCAGTCGTCACCTCCACCGGCAGCCCGTCGAGCGCGTCGAGCACGGCCTGCTGCGTCCGGGGGAGGTCCAGACCGATCTCCGGGTGCTCGTGGAGGTGACGGCGGAGGGCGATCGCCGGCTCGAGCAACGAAGCCGCGTCCTCACCAAGGTTCTCCATCGGTCCGACCATGGTCCGTCCTCTCCGCTCCCGGTCGTCAGGGCCTCACCAGACGGCCTCGGAGCCAGACGGCTCGGGAGGTCGGGGCCGTCGGAGCCCTACAGCCCCCCTCAGCGTAGACCGGGAGCTCGGACCAGCTCGGACCAGCTCGGACGGGCACGGACCGGCCGAACCGGACGCTGCGATCAGGACCCCAGGCCCACCGGCTCCCAGCTCTGCTCAAGCACCGAGGGTGCCACGGGACGCCCGAGGAGGAAGCCCTGGACGACGTCGCACCCGAGCGATCGGACGATGGCGAGCTCCGCGTCGGTCTCGATGCCCTCGGCCACGACCTCCATGCCCAGGTCGTGGGCCAATCGGATCACCGCTTCCATGATGCGCGTGTCGCCGTGCATGCCCACGTCCTCCACGAAGCTCCGGTCGACCTTCAACTGGTCCACCGGGAACCGGCGCAGGTAGGCAAGGGAGGAGTACCCGGTGCCGAAGTCGTCGATCGACAGGCGGACTCCGAGCGCCCGGACCTCGCCGAGGACTGAGGCGAAGTCGTCACGACGGTCGAGGCCGCGACGCGCCGACGGATCGCCGAGCAGCACGCTCTCGGTGATCTCGAGGACGAGCGCGCCCGGCGGCATACCGGTGTCCGCCAGGACGTGGGCGACCTTCTGGGCGAAGCCGGGGTCCTCCAGCTGGCGACCCGAGACGTTCACAGAGATCTGTGGCACCGACCCCAGGGAGGCGCCCCACTGGATCGCTTGCCGGCATGCCTCGTCCATCACCCAGCCCCCGATGGCGTCCATGAGCCCGGACTCCTCGGCCGCCGGGATGAAGTCGAGCGGCGGGATGGCACCGTGCTCGGGATGGTCCCAGCGGAGCAGCGCTTCGAAGCCGACCACCTCGTGGCCGAGCGGTCGGCACAGGGGCTGGTAGGCGAGGCGGAGCTCCGACTCCCGAAGGGCTCGGCGGAGATCACTCGCCACCACGAACCGGATCGGCGCCAGGGCGTCGTCGGCGTCGACCACCGCCACGCGGTTCCGGCCGGCCCGTTTCGCCTGGTACATCGCCTGGTCGGCACGGGCGAGCACCTCATCGGCGCTGCGGCCGGCTTTCGAGGCAACGGCTACCCCCATGCTGGCAGTGGGGTAGAGCACCTGCCCGTCGATGTCGATCGGCGCGCTGATCGCCTGGTGGAGCCGGTTGGCCAGGAGGTTGGCCTGGGCCGCCGTCGGGCCGATCCGCTCGAAGAGGACGACGAACTCGTCCCCACCGAATCGGGAGACCAGGTCGCCGGGCCGGATCTGCTCCAGGAGGCGGTCGGCAACGGCACACAGCAGGAGATCGCCCGTGTGGTGGCCGAGGACGTCGTTGATGGCCTTGAAGTTGTCGAGATCCACGAACATCACGGCCAGCCGGTTCGAGCTGTTCCCGAGGTGCGCCAACGCACGCTCCAGCCGTTCCGTCAGCACCGACCGGTTCACGAGGTTGGTGAGCGGGTCATGGGACGCCAGGTAGTGAAGGCGCCCGTTGAGCTCGGTTAGCTGGTCGTCGTAGCGCTTCGCCATCCCGACCAGGGCCGAGTCGCAACTGGCCCACACCACAGTCTGCGCTTCCAGGAGGACGGCGGGAACGATGCCGAGCCGCTCGGCCTCCTCTGCCATCACGGCGCAGGTCGTGTCCCGCCACCACAGGTTCAGCTTGGTGAGCAGGGTGACCGAGAGCCGGCCCCCGACATGTCGGTCCTCGCCGGCGGGCGCGTCGGTTCGGGGTCCCCGCTCCGGTGATGCCTTACCGTCAGGTCGGGCCGACGACTGGGACTGCGCCTCCCCCGCCGGTACCGAGCCGGCACTTGCACCGGTAACGGCACCTACACCGGTAGCGGCATGGACGTTGCGCGTCGCGGTGTGGTCCTGCTCCCGCACCGCCTGGGTTCCGAGGGAATCGATGTACTCCCGCTCGGAGCGACCGGCGCTCTCCCCCGTCCGCAACCAGTGGGCGATGGCATGGACGGCGAGCTCGGTCACGTCCCAACCGGCCACCATCCCCGAGTCCCAGGCCGCGATCCCCGTGGCCTGCTCGTAACGGCACTTACAGGCGGCGAGAATGTCTCCGGTTCGCGCCTCGAGCGCATCACCGAGGAGCGCCCGCTGCCTGGCGGCCACCTCGGAAGAGGCCCGGCCGCCAACATCGCCGTCGCCGTCGCCGTCGCCGCCGTCGCCGCCGTCGATGGCTGCAGTACCGGCAGATCCGCCCTCTTCCCCTGGCCCTTGTGCAACTGCACTCACCGTGTCCACCGGCCCCTTATCCGTCTCGTCGGCCGCCGCTCGATGCCTCCAGGGCATCCGGACGCCCCCAACTCCCGACTCCCGCTGACGATCGAAAATCTGTCATGAGAGGCATCGGCATCCGCGACGCCGAACTGGAGTCCAAGGAGCGCGGGAAGCGGGAGCGGTCCTCCGGCGTTGTACCGGTCATGGTGCCCCTCTCCGTCCTCGAGCTCTCGACCATCGTCGCCGGGTCTACGCCGTCCCAGGCCCTGGCCGAGACGACGGAGCTGGCCCGCATCGTCGAGCGCCTCGGCTACCGGCGGCTGTGGGTGGCCGAGCACCACGGCATGCCGGCGGTGGCCAGCTCGTCACCGCCCGTCCTCATCGCCCACCTGGCGGCGGCGACGTCGTCGCTGCGAGTCGGGTCCGGTGGCGTCATGCTGCCCAACCATGCACCGCTGGTGGTCGCCGAGCAGTTCGGCACCCTGGAAGCCCTCCACCCGGGCCGGATCGACCTGGGTCTCGGGCGGGCACCCGGCACCGATCCGGTGACGGCCCGGGCGCTGCGGCGCCGCGCCGACCTGGACGCCGACACCTTCCCCGACGACGTGGTGGAGCTGGTCGGGTACCTGATCGACGCCGACCCGGTCCCGGGCCGCCCGGTGTCCGTCCCCGGCCGCGGGTACCTCCCAGAGGTCTGGCTCCTCGGGTCCTCTCTCTACAGCGCCCAGCTCGCCGGTATCCTGGGTCTGCCGTTCTCCTTCGCCTACCACTTCAGCCCGAAGCTGCTCGACCCGGCACTGGCCACCTACCGGGCCTCGTTCCAGCCGTCGGTGCTGCTCGGCGCGCCGCGCACCATGGTGGCGGTGTCGGTCCTGTGCGCGCCCGAAGCGACCGAGGCGCGTTGGCTGTCGGGGCCGTCTGCGCTCGCCATCCTCCAGATGCACCAGGGCCGGCGGGGACCGCTCGTCACTCCGGAAGAGGCGGCGGCGTACCCGTTCACCACAGCCGAGACCGAGCTGGTCGAGAGCGTGATGGCCACCCACGTGATCGGTGATCCCGAGGCCGTCGTTCTCGGGCTCGCCGACCTGGTCGCACGGACGGGAGCAGACGAGCTCATGGTGTCGACCCGGGCCCACTCGCTCGATGTCCGGGCCCGCTCGCTCGCACTCGTGGCACAGCAGTGGGGACAGTCGGAGCAGCCCCGACGGGACCAAGAGCGACAGGGAGGCCCGACGGGAGCGCCACACGGCCCCGAGACCGCCGGGAGCAGGGGCAGGGGCAGGAGCGGCGGTGGGAACGCGCCGGAGCGCACCCGGGATCTGCCCGAGGGCACATCCCGGGCCACCTCCGAGGGCGCTACCGCCCACGTCACCACCCGGTAGCTTCCCGAGACCGCCGACCGGAGCCAGGGGCCGCCGGAGCAGGGGTCGGGGGTGGTGATCCCGGTCGGTGGCCGGCGCCACCGTCCCCCCGACGGTGCCGGCAG
>DAHXOA010000053.1 GCA_027365145.1 Acidimicrobiaceae bacterium
ACAGTTCGACCAGTGAGGCAGCATCTGCTCCCGAGTAGCACCCGGGGACGAAGTCACTCACGAAGGTGGCGATCACCTCGACGGCTGCACGCAGACCGGAGGAATCCGTTGGGCCGGAGTCCCCGCCGGCACTGGCACCCCCGCCGGCACTGGCACCCCCGCCGGCACTGGCACCCCCGCCGGCACTGGCACCCGCTGCACCCGCTGTCCCCGCCTTGGCGACCATAAAAGGACACTACGGGAGGGGTGTAACACGCAGACGGAGCCGGGATGGTTCCAAGCCGGGGACGGCCCAAGTGTGCGCATGCCACGTGGCCCTCGGCTACGTGGCGTCTCCAGAGCCAGGCGCGCCCGGCAACACAGGCGCGCCCGGCAACACAGGCGCGCCCGGCAACACAGGCGCGCCCGGCAACACAGGCTCGCCCGGTAACACAGGCTCGCCGGAACCTCCTGACCCAGCCCCCTCCGAGTACTCGAGAAAGGCGTCGAGTGCACGCGGTCCCCACACGGTGCCCGGTCCACCGTTCATGAGGATGACCACACCCATCGCCTCGGCCACCTCCTCCTCGGTGACTCCGCGCGCGGCAGCCGCTCGACCGTGGGCGGCGATGCATCCGTCACACTCTCGGGTGGCGGCGATCGCCAGCGCGATCAGCTCCTTGGTCGCCGCGCTCAACGCACCCTGCCCCATGGCGGCACGGTGCATGGTCGCGTACCCGGCGAGGACCTCGGGGATGCCCCGTCTCAGCCGGGCGGCAGGTTCACGGAGATCGCTCTGCACCTGATGGGCGATCCGATGGGCGTGGTCCATGGTCGAACTCCCCTTTCGAGATGGTCTCTCCCGGCACGACCTTCGGGTCGTCCGCACCGGCGTCGATGCCCCCGCTGTCCACCACGACGCCGGCTCCGCGGTCTCTCCGTCCGTTCGGATGGAGCAGCCGCTGCAGCCCGGACCTCCCGTCACCCGAGGTGCGAAGGAGGACATAGCTGACGACGTAGAGCCCCGCGAGCACCACGCCGACCGACGACCACAACCAGATCACCGGCCGTCACCGGACGGAGTGACGCCCCAGGCCCGGGCGGGGCGCCGGGAGGAGCTGCGCAGCTGGGTCTTCACTGCTCCGGATCGTACCGGCATCGTCCCGACATCGCCCCCCGCCGGCCACCCTCCGCCTGCCGCCCCCCGCCGGCGCCCCTCGCCTGCCGCCCCCCGCCGGACGCCCCGGGTCGGAGTGGCACGATGGGCGGATGCCGACTGCCGCCGACTGCCACACCGCCAGCGCAACCGCCCCAGCCGGTGAAACAGCGGTTGGCTCAGGGTCCCGGGGTGCTGACGACACGGAGGGGACGCCCCCCTCCCGGTGCCTCTGGTTGCTCCGGCATGCCAAGGCGACCACCGATGCCCCCCAGGGAGGCGGCGACAAGTCACGACCGCTTGCCCCACGCGGGCGGCAAGATGCGATCGCGCTCGGACGCCGGCTCGCGGCGGGCACCGGCGTGTTCGGTCTGGCCGGCCTGCCGGTTCCCGAGCTCATCGTGTGCTCGGCCGCCGTCCGCACCCGCCAGACCGCCGATCTGGTGTCGGGGGCCATGGGTGGGACGCCCTCGATCGAGGCGTTCCACTCCCTCTACGGAGCGACCCCCGGGACCGTGCTCCGCTCCGTCACCGAGCTCGACGACGGCATCCGCAGCACACTGGTGATCGGCCACAACCCGACCATGTTCCAACTGGCGTGGGATCTGCTGAGCGCCGACGATCCGGCCGGAACCGAACGGTCCGGCG
This sequence comes from Acidimicrobiaceae bacterium, assembly GCA_027365145.1. Taxonomy (GTDB): domain Bacteria; phylum Actinomycetota; class Acidimicrobiia; order Acidimicrobiales; family RAAP-2; genus JAKADK01. Next base: position 1,784 of record DAHXOA010000053.1, read on the forward strand.
ACCGCGAGCGTCTTCGACTCCACGGGTTCCCGACCTGTGCGCTGGCCGTCATCGCGTTCGACACGACTTCGTGGGCGGATGTGGCCGGGGAGACCGGCCGTCTGGAAGGGGTGTTCCACCCACCGTACT
>DAHXOA010000087.1 GCA_027365145.1 Acidimicrobiaceae bacterium
GATGATCGAGCAACTCACCGACGAGGGCGATGCCGGCCACCCCGGTCACGTCGTCTTCGGTTGCCTCGACGACCACCGGCGCCACCCGTTGCCAGGACCTTGTGGCAACCGGATCCTCGATCTCGAACAGGGTCGCGGTAGCCTTCACTTGGTAGGTGCTCCTTCGCTTGGGTGTGAATGTTGTGTCGCAACTCACATTTTCCCAGGTAAAGGAGCACTTTCCGCGTCTTTCAGACCCCCTCTGACCAGCGCGGATGCAATATCAGGGTCAGAGAACGGGCACACCTGCTCAGTTCAGTGGACGGCTGGAGGTGCGCTCGGTACCGGGCGCGGGACCGTGGTGGAAGCCTCGATCCCACTCGATGCCCGAAGTGCCAGTGCCAGTGCCAGTGCCAGTGCCAGTGCCGGTGCCGGTGCCGGTGCCGGTGCTACTGCGGTTCGTCACGCCTCGTGACCGGGTCAGCATCCTGAACCGGGAGGCGGTGGGCGCCGAGGCATCCCGGCCGCCTGTGCCCGACGCGGCTGCAGCTACAGCGTCGCCGCCCTGGCGGCCACCGGCACCGGGGTAGCGGCGCGCACGAACAGCGCCACCAGGAGTGCCCAGAGCACCGAGGCGCAGGCCAGGTGAAGATCCTGCCAGAGGGGCCGGGCCCGGGTGAGCGCGCTCGCTGCCCCCATCGCGGCCACCACGCACAGGAGCGTGAGCAAGCCGGCCGCTGCAGCGCGCCACAGTCGGCGCCCGGCCATGCGCGGCCACGAGGTCACGACGAACCCGACCATGGCAATGCTGGCGACAGCGACCAACGAGCGGTGGAGCAGCTGCAGGGCGATGAGATGGAGGGGGCCGGGGTGGGTGCAGATGGGCCATGACGGGCACGAGCGCGCCGCGCCGCCGTCGACCACGGTCGCGCCGGACATCAAGAGCAGCAAGGTGGCGGCTACCGCGAACGAAGCCCACCGCCCGGCGGCTCGCGGGTCGAGGTGGAAGTGGTCGCCGCCGTGCAGGGCCGTGACCGCGGTCACCGTGACCACGCCGAGGAACACGAGACCGGTGACGAGGTGGACAGCCACCGTCCACGGGGCATTGTGGGCGAACACGGTCAGCGCGCCGAGTCCGGCCTGGAAGAGCACGAGTCCGGCTGCCACCAGAGCGGGCGCGAGCGCCGCCCGATGACCGGTGCTTCGCCACGCAGCCCACGCGGTAGCGAATGCGGAGACGGTCACGGTGGCTGCGAGATACCGGTGGCTCTGCTCGAGCAACGCGTGGTAGTCGCCGGCGAACCCGATGTGCCCGTTGCAGAGGGGCCAGCTCGCGCAACCCATACCGGACTCGGTCACCCGCACCGTGCTTCCGAGTACCACCAGGCCATAGGTGAGAACGAGGGTGACGAGCGAGAACACGACCACCCACTCGAAGCGGCCTGTCGGCGTACCCGGTGGCCGGCCACGAGGCCGAGGGCCTTTCCGTGCTGGTACTTGCCCCTCATCTCCATCGGGCTGGGTGTCGGGCACAAGCGAAGCATCGGGCGCCATGGCAGCGATTCTCGCATCCACGGTTGGTGCCGCGTTACTCGACACGGTGACCAGGGCAAGTCGATTCGGTCACCCCCTGGCCGCACCGCCAGCCGGAACGCGGGCGGTGATCCGGCGAAAGGTCAGGAGCGACGCCCGGCATTTGCTACGGTGGCGGCGACAACGCCACGAGGTGCTCCCCGACGGTGTCAGGTCACCCAGGGGGGAGAATCGGGAAGCCGGTGAGAGTCCGGCGCGGGCCCGCCACTGTGACCGGGGAGCGTGCACCCACGACGCCACTGGGCTCGAGCCCGGGAAGGCGGGTGTGCGGCAGCGATCCGGGAGCCAGGAGACCGGCCTCGTGGCGCGAGTGGGGCCGCCTCTGGACCGGGCGGACGAGCGACCGGAGGCATCCGCCATGTCCCCTCACCCGAGCAGGCCCACCGCGAGCCGGTACGGCCCCGAACCGTCGGGTTTCCCCGTAGCCGACCGTCCCTGGTCGGTCGAGACCCACGGGATTGACGTCGTGCCCGATGGCGACCGCCACGGCAAGCCCACCGACCTGCTTTGGCTCTGGTCCGCGGCCAATCTCGGCATCATCGGCATCGTCTACGGAGCCGTGGTCGCCACCCTTGGCCTCGACCTTCTGCAGGCCGTGGCCGTCGCCATCGTGGGCACAGCCAGCTCGTTTCTCCTGGTGGGGGTGCTCGGCGTCGCCGGTCAGCGGGGCGGTGCGCCGATGCTCGCCCTGTCACGCCGCCTGTTCGGAACGAGCGGCAACGTCGGCCCGTCCCTGGTCAGTTGGGTGAGCCTCGTCGGGTGGGAGACCGTCACGGCAATAGTGGCCGCCGACGCGCTCCTGGCGATCGTGCCCTCGCTCACCCGCGGGCCGGACGGCCGGTGGTCGGCCATCGCCGGCCTCGCCGTCACGACGGGGCTCTCGCTCGCGGTGGGGAGGCTCGGGCACGCCACAATCGTCGTCGTGCAGCGGGCCGTGGCGTGGATCTTCGGCATTGCCACGCTCGCGCTGGTGGGCGACCTCGCGGTCCGGGCGGATTGGGCTCGAGCGGCAGCGCGCCACCCGGCTCCCTTCGGCGCCGTCGTGGCCGCCGCGTCGGTCGTGATCGCCAGCGCTGGCCTCAGCTGGGTGAACGTGAGCGCCGACTACACGCGATACCTCCCGAGGGGTGCGAGGGGCAGGGCGATCGTCGCATGGACGACATTCGGGGCAAGCGCCCCACTGGTCGTCCTCGTCGTGCTGGGCTATGTCCTTTCGACTCCGGCGAGCACCCTGGCGTCGTCCCCGAACCCGGTCGAGGCCCTCCGGTCGGCATTCCCCGGCTGGGCGGTTGTTCCGTACCTATGCGTCGCGGTGGCCGGACTGCTGGCGCAGATGGTGATGGGTCTCTATTCGTCTGGCCTCAACCTCCTCGTGCTCGGGATTCGGGTCCGCCGGTCGCGTACGGTCCTCATCGACGCGGTGGTCATCCTCGCTGTGGGCGGGTGGATAATGGTGGTCCGCCATGGCTTCCTCGGCTCCTTCGTGAGCTTCGTCGAGCTCCTGGCCTGCCCCCTCGCCACCTGGGCGGCCGTCTTCCTCGTCGACATGCTCTTCGGGAGCTCGCGGCGCGGGCCTGGGGTCGCCTGGGCGGCAGGAGGATCGTGGTTGGCGGGCACGGCTGTCGGGCTCCTCCTGACGGCCTCACCACTGTTCACCGGGCCGCTCGCCCGGGGGATCTTCGCCGAGAGCAGCCTTGGCTACTTTGCCGGCTTTCTCGTGAGCGCCGCTCTGTTCGCTGCCGTCCGGGCCGGCACGGCCAGCCGGCACGGCCAGCCGGTTGATAAAGAGGACCACGCTAGGAGTGCCCAGAGTGCCCAGAGTGCTGCGGCCGAGATGAGATGAGGAGCTCGCCACGGCGGGCCAGCTCTGGCGAGGACGCCTGCAGCGCCGAGGGATGTGACCTCTATGGGACGGAGCCGAGAGGTCTCCGGCGGGGCGAGTCGGCGGGCGATGCTCCAGGGTGGCGAGTAGATCCCCGCCTGGCCTGTGGGAGGACGTGCGGTGAGGGCGTCGTTGACCCCGGGAATGTCGTCACTCGGCTGATCGGGTGTCTGGAGCCCAGCTCTGCGACGAGCTCGAGGTCTGCACGGGTCGTGAGGGTGGAGCCGGATCGCCCAAGCGCGGCACGGTGACGGGAGTGGCGTATCGTTAGTACCTGGCAGGCGCTTGTCTCCCGTGTGGAAGCTCGGCGTGTGTCGCAGCTATCCCGTTCCAGGTGTCGGGCGCTGCGTCGCGAACGGTGAACCGCCGTTCGTGACCTGAGTCACGGCATGGGTCAGACCCGGCAGGAGTCGGTGGCGCCGGGCAGGAGGTGTCGCCAGCGGACCACCATCGGGTAGGTCAGCGCTCCCAGCCAGGACAGCGGGGGGCGGGCAACCACTGCGCCCAGGCAACCGGGCAGCCCTGGGCACGCCGACAGTGCGCGTGCCACGGCCAGGTGACCACACCAGGTGCGTCCGCCGGCGTCGACCCACCACGCCGCCCGGGCCGCGTCGTCGACAGTGAGCCCGAGCCCGGAGAGACCGTTGGCACCCAGCTCCTGGGACGAGGCGATCCGGCCAGCCTCCCCGATCCTGCGCTCGAGCCACCGGGCACTGGCCGCGCAGAACCCGCAGTCGCCGTCGTAGACGAGCACTGGGCGGCAGCTCGGCGCCCGTGCTGCGGGTTCAGGTTGCGCCGGGTCTGTCGGCTGCGCCGGGTCTGTCGGCTGCGCTGACGTGGGCTCAGCGCAGATGGACGCCACCGTCCACGAGCACCACGTCGCCCGTCACGTAGGTGGAGCGCACCAGCCCCATGACCACCTCGGCGACGTCCTCGGGCGTGGCCACCCGCCGGAGGGGCGAGGTGCCCTCCACGCGTGCCCGCACCGCATCCCAGTCCGCCGTCCAGGGAGTGTCCACCAGGCCGGGGGCAACGGCATTGACGCGGATCTCCGGCCCGAGTGTGTTGGCCAGGAGCAGGGTGAGGTGGTTGAGGGCCGCCTTCGAGCAGGCGTAAGGGATCGAGCTCCCGGTGGGTCGGACCCCGGCCACGGAGGTCACGTTGACGACCTGGCCTCTCCCGCTTGCCCGCAGGTGGGGGACGGAGGCCGTCGTCAACTGGGCGGTGCCGAAGACGTTGACGTCGAAGATGCGCCGCCAGATCTCCGGGGTCGCTGCCTCCAGGTCGTGGTGGGGGATGACGGCGGTGGTGCCGGCATTGTTCACCAGGATGTCGAGGCCCCCGGCCCGCTCGACGGTGTCGGCCACCAGCCGCGCGGCCTGGTCCGGATCGGCGATGTCGGCCTGCAGGTAGTAAGCACCGGGAAGGGAGTCGGCAAGCGCCTGCCCTGCTTCACGTGACGTCGACGAGTTCACCACCACGGTGACGCCTTCAGCAGCCAGTCGCGCTGCAACGGCTGCTCCGATCCCCGACGACGAGCCGGTCACCAGAGCGACCTGTCCCGGGAGCGGGGGCACGGCCGCCTCAGGTGTACCTGGGGGTGCAGCTGGGCGGTCTCCGGTCGGGCCGCCAGGGTGAGGTTCGGGCATGATCCGACTATAGGTGCCGGTGGTGGCGTACGGTCAGGGCATGCGACTAGTGACGTTCTGGCATGACGGGATGATCCGCACGGGGACGGTGGACGGCGAGGAGATCGTCGATCTCACCGATCCGGAGGTCGGGTTACCCGGTGACATGATCGAGCTCCTGGCGCTCGGTCCGGAAGGCTCGGCGCGCGCTGGTCACGCCACGGCTACCGGGGCGGCGCGGGTGCCACTGATCGGAGCGAGGATCCTTGCGCCCGTGCCGAAGCCCCCGTCGTTCCTGGCCATCGCCAAGAACTACGGGGCCCACGTCCGGGAACTCGGTCACGAGCGACCTCAGTACCAGATGTGGTTCTCGAAGCAGCCCACCTGCGTGATCGGTCCGGGCGCGGCCATCGAGGTGCCGCGGGTCTCCGGTGACGTGGACTACGAGGGGGAGCTCGGGATCGTGATCGGCAGGCGCGCTCGGCACGTCGCCGCCGTCGACTGGATGGAGGTGGTCGCCGGGTTCACCGTGGTGAACGACGTCTCGGTGCGGGACTGGCAGTGGCGTTCCCCGACCATGATGCTAGGGAAGGGGTTCGACACCCACGGCCCGACCGGACCGTGGATCGTGACCCCGGACGAGATCGGCGACGTGCAGCGGCTGTCGGTGCGGACATGGGTGAACGACGAGCTGTGTCAGGACGGGAACACGGCCGAGATGTTCTTCACGTGTGCGGAGATGGTCGAGCATCTCTCCACCGCCTTCACGTTGGAACCAGGGATGATCCTGACGACCGGGACGCCCGCTGGTGTCGCCGCCGGCCAGGAGCGGCCTCGGTGGCTCCAGAGCGGTGACGTCGTCCGGATCGAGGTCGAGGGCGTGGGTGTTCTTGCCAACCCGGTCGTGGACGAGCCTGATCCGCCGAGCCGGTGAGGCGGGATCCATGGCGGACGGCTCTCGCCCCAGCCCGCCGACGGGCTCGAACCCGGCGTCGTTGCCCGATGGCGACCGTGTCCTACGGGTCACGCCGTCACTCCGCATCCCCCTCTCCGAGCTCCACTTCAGGTTCATGCCGAGCGGTGGACCCGGCGGCCAGCACGCCAACAAGGTCGCCACGAGGGTCGAGCTCCGGTTCGACATCGCCGGCTCCCCGTCGCTCGGACCGCACCAGCGAACCCGGCTGACCGAGCGGTTCGGTGACGAGCTCCGGCTCGTCGTCGACGACGAGCGGTCCCAGGGCCGGAACCGGCAGATCGCTACGGACCGCTTCGCCGAGCGAATGGCCGAAGCCCTGCGGCGAGCGACCCCACGGCGTCCCACCCGACCGTCCCGGTCGGCCCGCGATCGGCGCCTTGCCGACAAGAAGCGCCGCTCCGACCAGAAGCGCCAGCGGCGGGACGGCGGCGAGGGATGGTAGCGGCCTACGCCCTCCCGGACGCGCGTGCATGGGTGCGTATGGGTGGGGTAGGGCTCAGGAGCCGGCGTGGCGACGGGCTGATGGCGGCGCCCAGGCGTCGTCAAGGAAGGTGGCGATCTCCGAGGTGATCCGCCCGGGGCGTACGCGGAGCTCCAGCATCGACGATGCTTCCACCAACTGGGCGTGGGGCAGCCGCCGGCTGAGCTGTTCGGCATCGTGGAAGGGGTGGATCCGGTCGGACCGGTGGCCGATCACGAGCGTGGGCGCGGTGATCGCCTCACGCTCGGCGACGGTGGGTGCGACCGGACCGGCCAGGATCCCGTGCAGCACGGCGGCGATCTCCACCGGGTCGCTCGACAGGGCATTCAGCATGCTGTCCAGCGGCCCGAAGCCGCTCCTCGGTGCCCGCCGGAACGCGGCGGCAACCACGCGCGCCGGCCTCCGGGCGAAGTGCACGGTCAACAACAGCGGCACGAAGGTCATCGCCGCTGCCGGGACGGCCCACTCCAGGACCGGCATCTCGACGACCAGCGCCTGGACGCGGTCGGGACGACGAGCGGCCAAGAAGAGCGCGACGTTGGCACCGAGCGAGACGCCGCCCACGGCGGCGCGCTCCAGGCCGAGATGGTCGAGGAGCGCCTCGACGTGGAGCGCGTAGGCGTCCATCCGATGGAACGACGCTCGCCGAGGTCGCTCCGAGCGCCCGTGGCCCGGAAGGTCCAGGAGGACCACCCGGTAGCCCAGGTTGGCCAGGTCGGATGCCAGCCGACGGTTCACGTGGGCGTCCAGCAGGATGCCGTGCATGAGCACGACCGTGCGCCGGCCGTGACCGTGGATCTCGTAGGAGAGGCCGAGCCCGCCACTCTCGAAATGTCCGACCTCGTAGGGTGGCACGGCCTTCGGTTCGGGCGCCATCACCCCACCGTAGGCCCAACGGAGGATCTGGATCGCCTACTGGGTCCAGTCGATAATGCCAGCACCGGTTTCTCCGTTCAGAATCCCAACCGAACCGAGCAGACCGGCCATTGACCCCAACCGCGCAGGGACTGGAGCCGGGCCGCCGCTTGGTCCTGCACCGATGGGGGAGCCACGCTGGGAAGACCGGGGTAGCCGAGCTCGTCCCATGTGCTCAACGTGAACTGGTACGCCCCGTAGAAGCCGTTCCCGGTGTTCTCCGCGTAGTTCCCGCCCGACTCGCACTGGCGGAGCGCGGCCCACATCGCCGGGGTGGGCTGGCCCGGCCGCCGCGGCGGCGCTGCGGGTGTGGTCGGTACCGGAGCAGCTGCAGGAGCAGGAGCGGGAGCAGGAGCGGGAGCAGGAACGCGTGCGCTCGCCACCCGAGCAGGCGTCGGGGTTCTGGGCGGTGGTGGCAGGGTGGTCACAGGCGGCGGCAACGGGACGGCCAGCGAGACGTGGGCCAAGGCGATGCCGACCGTGACCTGTGCCAGGAGCACCGGGCCCCCAGGGGTGATCGCGGGGTCGACCATGTCGACCGTTGTCATTTCCGCCGATCCTGTATGGAGACCGGCCGTTACCGGGTGGCGTGAAGACCGGGCCGGTGCGGAGTGGGAGACCACGGCTCCCATCGCAGCCAGACCGGCGGTGATGCAAAGGTAAAAGCGGTGCTTGCGCATTTCGCGCCTCCTCGATGTCGCAGAAGCCTGAAGGGCTTCGAGGGTGGCAGGGGAATGCGGGCGACCGTCTGTTGAGCATTCGTCTCGCGGGCCGGCCCCGGGAAGGGTGACCGGTCCTAGGCCGCGCGGGCCCGAACGAGGTGCAGACGGCTGGACCCTGGTCGGATCAGCGAGGGGCAGCCCCGGACCAGGTGGTTGTTCGATATGGCGTGATTGTCATAGCCGTCGACGAGCCTCTACGGGGAGACGTCTACGGGCCGGGGATCCGGACCGCAGCGGCCACAGCGGTTGCAACTGTGGGACCCGTCGCCTGCCGCGCTCGGTGCGCAGCGTGACAACCTCCGCGTTGTCGACGACCCGTCTACCCTCGGCGAGCCGAGTGCCGCAAGACTAGGACGGGCCGATGTCGCCGTGCAAGCGGGCGGATGTCGGCGACGGGCATCGGGGACAGCTATCGCGGCGCGGAGGCGTCCCGGTCGAGGATGGCGAGCGCTCCGTCGACCAGGTCCCCGGCGTCGACCGAGTGGTCCTCCTGCACGCCGACCAGCGCGGTGAGCGAGGCCCACCCGGCGTCGACCAGACCAGCGTCACTGGCCGGGTCGAGCTCCCGGCTCTCAGCGGCGCGATCCGAACCCCGTGCCCCCCGCAGGGTGAGCCTCACGGCACGCGTGTCGCCCGTTACCATGTCGGAGGGACCGGGGTCGGCACTCCGGGCCGACCGGATGAGGCCGCTCCGGGCCAGGGCCCCACGTCGGACCCCGCGCAGATCTCTGAGGCCGACGGCCGGCGCGTTGAGGTTCAGCACCGTTCCCGGCTCCGAGGCGTACAGGATGGGGATGAGCTGCGCGGCGAGCGACACCGGTGTCTCCCAGGGGACCGGGTCCGCGCTCCACGCGATCGAGACCGCCAGTCCTCGCAGACCGAACTGGGACGCGGTGAGGGCTGCGCCCACCGTGCCCGAGTGGAGGGCTGACCGTCCGGTGTTCACCCCGTGGTTGACCCCCGATACGACCACGTCGGGCCGTTCGCCGAACCCCTCGATGCACGCCAGGATCACAGCCAGGGCCGGGGGTCCGTCGATCCCGAACGCGGGGACCCCGGCGATGCCCGGGATCTCGACCGGTTCGAAAGGGATCGACTCCCGCTCGTAGACCGGCCCGACCGCCGCGCCGGCACCACTGTGGTCGACAAGGGGCGCCACCACGACCATCTCGTGGTCCGGCGAGAGGGCGTGATGGAGTCCCCGTGCCAGGGCGTGGATCCCTGGAGCGAAGATCCCGTCGTCATTGGTCACCAGGATGCGCACGCTGCTCACTCCGATCGAGGGTCTGTCCCCGCCCAGCCCGGTCCCATCGGCTGGGCGAGCGCGGGCTGGTCGGGAACGGGATCATCGCACCTCAGCGTGTGCTGGTGCGATCCCGCCCCCCCGAACGGAAGCGCCGGTGCGGCTGGAGGTGGTCGGGGCGGTGCGGGCACGGCTCGGCTGCTCCGCGTGACCTACCATACCGGGCAGTCCATCTTCGTCCAGCCGGACGTCGTCGGCGCGGCCGCGGCCAGCTGCTTCCGGTCGCCGGCCCGAACCCGCACAGCGTCGAACCCGCACGAAATTCAATCCGCACAGCACCGAACCCGCACAGAACTGACGGAACCCATCATGCATGCACGACAGATCACCGGAGAAGACCGCCCGGCCGGGCACAGCGCTGCCACCGGCGATCAGTGGGTACTGGGACACGGGCACCAGCGCGCCGTCGTGACCGAGGTGGGAGCGACGCTCCGCTCGTTCACGGTCTCGGATCGACCGATCGTCGACGGGTTCGGCGCCGAGGAGTGGTGCCACGGGAGCCGAGGGCAGATCCTGGCACCGTGGCCGAACCGCCTCGGTGACGGCCGTTACCGCTTCGAGGGGATCGACGCGCAGGTGCCCTTGGACGAACCAGAGCGGAGGAACGCGATCCACGGGCTCGTCCGCTGGCTGCCGTGGCGGATGGTGGGCAGGGCGCAGAACCGAGTGACCCTCGCATGCGTCGTCCACCCCACTCCTGGCTACCCGTTCACCCTCGGGCTCCAGGTCGAGTACCGGCTGGGACGGGACGGATTGACCGTGGCTACCGAAGCGGAGAACCTGGGACCGGGGCCACTGCCGTTCGGGCTCGGGTTCCATCCCTATCTCTCGGTCGACGGCAGCACCCTTGACATGGCCAGGTTGACGGTGCCGGCCGAGCAGCGCCTCGTGACCGACGACCGGGGCCTTCCCATGGGTCGGGCGGCAGTGTCCGGCACGGAGTTCGACTTCACCGGCGGCCGGATCATCGGGACGTCTCGCCTCGACACCGGGTACAGCGAGCTCCGCCGTGGTCCTGACGGGACCGTGCGGGTGACGCTCGAGACCTCGGGTCCCACCGGCCGGACGATCACGCTGTGGGCGGACGAGAGGTTTGCCCACCTGATGGTCTACACGGGGGACACCCTTCCCGACGCGACGCGTCGCCGGAGCGCGGTGGCTGTGGAGCCGATGACGTGCCCGCCCGACGCGTTCCGGACGGGCACCGACCTGGTCGTGCTGGCGCCGGGAGCGACGTGGCATGGCCTATGGGGCATCACGCTCAGCTGACGTCGGCTCGTCTCGTCTGCCGCCGGGCGCGCCGGCCAGCAGGAGGCCGGCTTCCTGGGCGTCGAGTGGGACGGAGAACAAGAACCCCTGCGCGAACGTGCAGCCGAGGGCGATCAAGCGGTCACGTTGCTCGGGTGCCTCGATGCCTTCGGCGACGACGTCGAGCCCGAAGGCATCTGCGAGGGTCACGACCGAGGACACGACCGCGTCGTACCGGGAACCGAGGCCGTCGACGAACGCCTTGTCGATCTTGACGATGTCGACGGGGAGGACGGAGAGCGAAGACAGGGACGAGAACCCGGTACCGAAGTCGTCGATGGCGAGGCGGACTCCGACGCGACGCAAGGCCTGGAGACGGCGGAGCGTGGCGTCGAAGTCCCGGATGAAGCAGCTCTCGGTGATCTCGAGCACAAGGGAGCCGGGATCGATCCCGGTCGTGGCCAGCACGGTCGATACGTCGTTTACGAAGTGGTCGTGCTCGAGCTGCCGGTTCGAGACGTTGACGCTCATCCGGCACGTGAGCCCGGGAACGGCGCTCTTCCACGCCGCGAGCTGCCTGCAGGCTCGCTCCAGAACCCATCGGCCGATCGGGATGATGAGGCCGGTATCCTCGGCCACGTCGATGAACCGGTCGGGAAGGATCGTCCCGTCGCCAGGGCGATCCCACCGGACGAGCGCCTCCACGCCGACGACGTCTCCGGAGTCGAGCATGACGACGGGCTGGTACACGACACAGAGCTCGTTACGGGCGAGGGCTTCGTGGAGTGCCGACTCCAACGACAGGCGCTCGGCAGCGGCGTCGGTCAACGCCTGGTCGAAGAACTCGAACCGGTCACGCCCGTTCACCTTCGCCAGGTGCACGGCGGCCTCGGCGTGGCGGAGGACATCGTCGGCTTGGACGTCGGGGATCACCGCAGAGATCCCGATGCTGGTGGTGAGGTAGTGCTCGATGCCCCCGACGCGGAACGGGACGTCGAAGGCGTCCAGGATCCGTTGCGCAAAGGTGCGCACGGCGGCGCGGTTGGCCAGGCCATCGACGATCAGTCCAAACTCGTCGCCACCGAGCCTGGCGACGCAGGCACCACCGCGCCTGGCGACGCAGGCACTCCCGAGCCGATCCGTCAGGCGCCGCGCGACGCTCACGATCAGCTCGTCGCCCACGATTGGCCCCCTGCTGTCGTTGAGGTACTTGACGTGATCGAGATCGATGAAGAACACCTGGACCGGCCGGCCGTCGGCCGGGGGATGCCGGATGGAATCGGCTAGTTGCTCCATGAACAGCTCCCGGTTCGGCAAGCCGGTGAGGTGGTCGTGTGTGGCTTGGTGAGCCAGACGGGCTTCGAAGTCGCGCCGCTCGGTCACGTCCCGCAATGCCAGAGCGATGACCCTTCCTTCGGGCGTGTCGACGGTGCTGAACGTCACCTCGACCGGGCTCTCCGTTCCGTCCTTGCGCAGGATGCGCACGTCTTCATCCGGCTCTTCGCCGATCACCGATGGACCCCGTCCCAGGTACCACTCGTAGGCCATGGTCATCTGGGCTTGCTGGCGCTTGGGAGGCATGAGGTCAGTGGCCGAGCGTCCGATCATCTCGTCGATCGTGTAGCCGAAGAGTGCCTCGGCCTGCCGGCTGGCCTGGAGGATGCGCCCGTCGGAGCTGGCCACGATCATGGCATCGGGCGAGGCGTCGAGCAGGCTGCGGAACCGTTCGGCGTCGTCGCGTCGCCGCTCGAGGAGGTGGGCGTTCTCCAGCGCGTGCCCGGCCTGCGCCGCCAGCATCTCGAACGCGGCGATCTCCTCGCCGCGCAGGTGCCGGCGGCGTCTGGAGCCGGCCTCGAGCGTCGCTGCCAGCACGCCGTCCACCCACAGCGGTCGGGCGATGACCGTCTGGAAGCCGGCGGCTCGCAGGACCGGATCGGCGGAGGGCAACGCGGCGTAGTCGGACACGATCACCGTGTCGCGGGTCTCGAACGCCTGCGCCGTCACCCCCGTCGGCACGGGATGAGGCGCGGCGACGTAGGACTCCGGGAGGCCACGCCAGTGCTCGATCCGGTACTCCCCGTCGACCAGCGTGCATATGTCGGCGGCCTCGAACCCGAGCAACGCGATGCCGTCCAGCACAGCGGTGAAGACGGCTTCGACCTCGGGGACGTCGATCCGACGGGTGAGCGCGGCCATCTTCGTCCACAGCGATGCCCGCTGGTCTGATCGCCGGCGTTCCCGGTCGAGTTGACGGAGGGCGGTGGTGAGCTCACCGTAGACGGCGGCAACGGTAATCGACGTCCCGGCGAGGATCCCGATCCGGAAGAAAAGTGACGCGGCAGAGAGATGCCATCCGGTTGCTGCGGCGGCCGCGAGGTAACCGGCGATGACGAGACTGTCCATGGACACCTGTGTTCGCAACGGGAACGCCGGACCGCCGATGAACAAGAGGGTAATGACGAGCAGGGCAAAGAGCTTGGAGTTTGCCCCGCCGGTGAAGGCGATGACCGCGCAGATCAACCCCACCATGACCAGGAGCCAGCCGTAGATGACCAGGAGGCCGGATCGCCGGGCCAGGATCGCCGTCGACGGGAGGAGGAAGGCTCCAGTCGTGACGAGGGCCGCCGCACTCAGGAGTGCGGCACATCCGACCACGTTGGTGTCGATCGCTCCGGGGAGTACGAGGTAGGTGGCGACCACCGCGACGATGAACCCGGACGCGAGGGCCCCGTCCCGCAGCGCGCGCCCGGCGAACGCCGACAAGGGGCCGGCCAGGTCGTCTCGTGGCGGGCTTCTCTTGTCCCCTTCGGCGTCATCCTCGTCGACCATCGATCGCACCCTCCGATGATCACTATCGCCATGACCGGCTCAGACCCTTAGTGAGCGATGACTTCTGCGCCGCGATGCGCTGCGCACACTGCTCCCTGGCGATGGTACCCCTCTCGTTCATGTCTCGTTCATGTGTCTCGGCCAATTCGGTGGCTTGAAACCACCGCCACGGCGCTTCCGGAGCGACCGTGGCGGTGGGACCGGCCGGAACGGGGTATGACCCCATCTCCGGTTTCGGCGCGGTGCATTGGCGCCGAGGCGGAGGGTCGCGGCTGGCCGCGGGTTCGCGCCCGGCGCGAAGGTGATGAGCGACGAGGGCAGATGGAGGCGAGACCGACGGATCGATCGCAGGAGGACCGTCCAGGGAGTGTCGACGTCGGCGCGTCCGGGGACGCCGGATCAACCGGATCAACCGGATCAACCGGATCAAGAGGCGCCACCACCGGCACCGACACCGGTGACGGCAGGCCGTCGTTGTGGCGCCGGCTCGCGTCCCCGCACCCGCTCCGCCGGGTCGTGCTCTTCGCGTTGGTGGGCCTGGTGGTGGAGTTCCTCGTCGTACCCCAGATCACCGGCGTCGAAAAGTCCCTCGATCTCCTGGCCCGGGTCAACGTCGGCTTCGTCGCCCTTGGTGTCGTCCTGGAAGTCGCGAGCCTGGCTAGTTACGCGAAGCTGACGTCTACGGTCCTCCCACGCGGATCTGTAACCTTGCCCCGGTTGTGGCGCATCGACCTGACGACCCTGGCGGTCAGCCATGTCCTTCCTGGCGGTACGGCCGGCGGCGACGCGCTCGGCTACAGGCTCCTGACCGAAGAGAGCGTGAGCGGACCAGAAGCGGGATTCGCGTTGGGGAGTCAGGGCATCGGGTCGGCCCTGGTGCTCAACGTGATCCTGTGGGTCGCGCTGCTGGTTTCCATCCCGGTGACGGGATTCAACCCGCTCTACGCCACTGCCGCCGCGGTGGGCATCGTGCTCTTCGCCATCGCCACTGCGCTGGTGCTCCTCTTGACGAGGGGTAAGCGGCGTTCTGCCGCCGTGCTGGAGCGGTTGGCATGCCACCTCCCGTTCCTCAACGAGGCCACGGTCGATCGGGTCGTCAAGGAGGTGTCAGAGCGGATCCTGACGATGGCCCGCGATCCGGGCCTGCTCCGTCGTTCCGTGGTGTGGGCTGCGGCGAACTGGCTGCTCGACGCCGTGTCCCTGTTTGTCTTCCTGATGGCGTTCGGACACGTAGAGAATCCAGACGGGCTCTTCGTTGCCTACGGGCTCGCCTATGTGCTGGCGGCGATCCCCATCACGCCGGGTGGCCTCGGCGTCGTCGAGGCGGTGCTCGTCCCCACCCTCGTTGGTTTCGGCTCTCCGGCGGGCGTCGCCTTGCTCGGCGTCGTGTCCTACCGGCTCGTCAACTTCTGGCTTCCCATCCCGGTCGGGGGAGTCGCCTACCTGTCGCTGAAGCAACCGGGGACGTCCACGTCTCGTCACCGACGCCGAGAGGAGCTGGCGGCACTGCTGGAGGAGTCCCGCCAGGCGAGCCGTCCGGGCAACCAGGCCGGATGAGTCGCTCGTCGGAGGCCAGGCCGGCGCGCCGGCGGCTCGACGGAGTGCGTCACCAGAGGCGGTGCCGTGTCTCGCCAATCGTGTCGTCGCCGTGGCTGTCACGAGCTACCTGGTCGCGGGTCTCGCCCACAGCGACGCCATGACGCGGTCCGCCGTCTTTCTCTCCGTCGTGAGGGTGCTCGTGTGGTCCCGGGCCGGTACCAATCGCACGACACGCCGTTGCGGCGTCAGAGGTGAGGCGCGGCGTGGGTCGTCGGATCGGGATGATCCCGTTGCGACGTCAACCGTCGCGGTTCTCCTGGGGCCGTGGCTACCGGCTGGTGGGAGCCGACGGGGGGATCTTCTCCTTCGGCAACGCCGCCTTCTACGGCTCGATGGGCGGGAAGCCCCTGAACCAGCCGATCGTCGGGATGGCCTCCACTCCGGATGGGAAGGGCTACTGGGAGGTGGCAGCCGACGGGGGGATCTTCTCCTTCGGGGATGCCCAGTTCTACGGCTCCATGGGCGGCAAGCCCCTCAATAAGCCGATCGTCGGGA
>DAHXOA010000079.1 GCA_027365145.1 Acidimicrobiaceae bacterium
CAGGTAGATCGACGTGGCCTCGGCGACGGTTCGGACATCCGGTTCGAGGACGACGAGGCCACCGCCGCGCCCGCGGCGCATCCGGGCCACCTGATGGTCCTCGAGGAGGCGCACCGCCTCGCGCAGCACGCCCCGGCCCACGCCGAGACGACCGAGGAGCTCCGGCTCGGTGCCGATGACACGGCCGACGGGCCAGCCCTCGGCGATGATCTCGCGCTCTAGCTGCCGGGCGACGAGCGACGCCCGCTTGGGCCGGCCTCGCCGGAGGGCGTCACCGGGAGTCGTAGGCGGGGCAGGGGCGGCGCGTGGAGCGGGCGCCATGGCGGCATCCGGCTCCCGGCTCTCCGCTGGGGACCGGATGCTGCCCGGTGATGCCCGGTCGTGCTCGATGGTGCGCCGTCCGTCAGCCCGCCGGCGCTGGTGAGGGGATCTGCCCGTTCATCTCGGCGTTCGGCGCGGCCCGTGCCACCAGGTCGGTGATGACGGGTCCCAGCTCGGCCGGGTCCCACCGGTCGCCTTTGTCGGCGAGGGGACCGGCGTGCCAGCCCTCGGCCACACTGATGCGCCCCCCGGCCACGTTGAACACCCGGCCCGTGATCCCGGCGGCCTCCGGGCTGGCGAGCCAGGCGACCAGCGGCGCCACGTTGTCCGGGGAGCGGGCGTCGAACTCGTCGGGGCGGGGCGGCTCCACGCCGCGAGCCGCCTGGAGGTTCTCGGTCATGCGGGTGCGCGCCCCGGGGGCGAGCGCGTTGACGGTGATGCCGTAGCGGCCCAGCTCCTTGGCGGCGATCACGGTGAAGGCGGCGATGCCGGCCTTCGCCGCCCCATAGTTGGTCTGGCCGACGTTGCCGTAGATGCCCGACGACGAGCTGGTGTTGATGATCCGGGCGTCGTTGGTCTCTCCGGCCTTCACCCGGTCCCGCCAGTACCCGGCCGCCCAACGGGTCGGGGCGAAGGTGCCCCGCAGGTGGACCTTGACCACCGCGTCCCACTCCTCGATGGTCATGTTGACGAGCATCCGGTCGCGGAGGATCCCGGCGTTGTTGACCAGGATGTCCAGCCCGCCGAAGGTGTCGATGGCGGTGTTGACGAGCCGGCCGGCGCCGTCCCAGTCCGAGATGTCGTCACCGTTGACGACGGCCTCGCCGCCGAAGCCGCGGATCTCTTCGACGACCTCGGCCGCCGGTCCCGTCGAGGCACCGGCACCGTCGACCTCGGCGCCGAGGTCGTTGACGACGACCCGGGCGCCCTGACGGGCCAGCTCGATGGCGTGCCCTCTCCCGATGCCGCGCCCGGCCCCGGTGACGATGGCCACCCGTCCTTCACAGATCCCGCTCATGTCATGCCGTCCTTTCGTCGCGCTGTGGCTCTTTGGGCTGTGGCTCTTTGGGGAGCCCGAGCGCCCGTTCACCGATGATGTTCTTCTGGATCTGACTGGTGCCGGAGTAGATCGTTCCCGCCCGGCTGGAGAGGAAGATGTCCTGCCAGTCGTCGGTGGCGTAGCCCTCACCGTCCGGGCGGATCATGGCATCGACGCCGACCACGTCGATCGCCAGCTCCCCGAAGCGCTTGTGGTACTCGCTCCAGAAGAGCTTGGACACCGACGCCTCCGGGCCCGGCTCCCGCCCGCCGGCCAGCGAGGCCAGGAGGCGCAGGCCGGCGAAACGCATCAGCTCCACCTGGATGTAGGACCACGCCAGGCGCTGGCGGATCAGCGGGTCCTCGGCCTTGCCGTTCTTGCGGGCCTCGCCGATCAGGTCCCAGAGCTCTTGTTCGAAGCCGAGGTGGGCGGTGGTGGCGTTGCCGCCGCGCTCGAAGCCGAGCGTGGTCATGGCCGGCGCCCACCCGTTGTTGAGCCCGCCGATGACGTTGAACAGCGGGGCGCGCGCCCCGTCGAAGAAGTCCTCACAGAACTCGGCGGCACCGGACAGCTGTCGGAGGGGGCGCACGGTGACCCCGTTCTCCTGCGAGAAGGGGACGAGCACGTATGAGAGCCCCCGGTGCTTGGGCACGTCGGTATTGGTGCGGCACAGGACGAAGATCATGTTTGCCTGCTGTGCACCAGAGGTCCAGACCTTCTGGCCGTGGATCACGATCTCGTCGCCGTCGACGACTCCGCGCGTCTCCACCGCACCGAGGTCGGAGCCGTGGTCGGGCTCGGAGTACCCCTGGCAGTACACGTCCTCGCCCGAGACGATCCGGGGCAGGAAGTGTGCCTTCTGCTCGGGGGTGCCGTGGACGATGATGGCGGGGCCGACCAGCGACTCACCCATGCCGCGGCGCACCGCCGGGACGCCCTGGCGTCTCAGCTCCTCGTTGAAGACGGCGAAGCGGACGGCGTCCCAGCCGCGCCCGCCGAACTCGGGCGGCCAGGTGGCGCAGACCAGCTTGGCTTCGGCGAGCCGCTCCTCCCACGTGTGGTAGATCGGGTCGGCCATGGCCTGGAGGCGGCCGCCACCCCGGCGACCGCCGGCGACCGGTTGCCACCCCCAATTGGCCAGCTCCTTCAAGCCGGTCGGGATGTTGCCCTCGATCCACTCCCGCATCTCGGCGCGGAACTCCGTGTACTCGGGACTCAAGTCGATGTCCATCCCGTCCTCCCTGTCCTTCTCGGTGCTGCTCTCGTCCCTGTCCTTCTCTTCTCGTCCGGCTCCGGTCGGACCGCGATCGGAGTGATCGGAGCCCGATCGGACCGCCGGTCAGGCCCCGGCGGCGGCGGCCGTGCCGAGCGCCAGGGTGCCGGCGGCCATGAACATCCCCCCTACCCCCTGCGCCAGGCTGATGTCGACGTCGGGCACCTGGGCCGCGGCCTCCCCCCGCAGCTGGCGCACGGCCTCTTGTACCAAGAACATGCCGTACATCCCGGTATGGGTGTAGGAGAGGCCTCCTCCGTTGGTGTTCATGGGGAGGCGCCCACCGGGGGAGGTGTTGCCTTCGGCGATGAACGCCCCGGCCTCTCCCCGGCCGACGAAGCCGAGGTCCTCCAGGCCGTAGATGGGGAGGTGGGCGAAGGCGTCGTAGATCATGAGGTGGTCGACGTCGTCGGGACCGATCCCGGCTTCGGCGAAGGCCCGCGCCGACGACAGCCGGAAGGCTTTGGAGGTGGTGAAGTCCTCCATCATCGAGACCATCGGGGTCTCTGCCGCCTCACCTGTCCCGAGCACGTACACCGGCGGTTTGGGGCCGGGCATGGCCCTGGCCCGTTCTGCCGACGTCACGACGAGGGCCCCGCCACCATCGGTGACCAGGCAGCACTCCAGCAGGTGCATCGGGTAGGCGATCATCCGGGAGGCGAGCACGTCGTCCACGGTGATCGGCTCGCGGAACATGGCCCGGGGCACGTTGGCGGCCCACCGCCGTTGGGCCACCGCCACCGATGCCAGCTGCTCGTGGGTCAGGCCGAACTCCTTCATATAGCGGAGCACGCCCATCGGGAACATCGTCGGTGGGCCGAGGGTGCCGTAGGGTGCCTCGAACTGGCCCTGCGGCGAGGCCGGATCCGGTGCTCGGGGTGGGGCCCCGGTGCGTGACCGACCCGACTCTCCGTGGGTGATGAGCACGACGTCGGCCAACCCCGCCGAGATGGCCGCGGCGGCATGGCGGACGTGGACCAGGAACGAGCAGCCGCCGACGGCGGTGGCGTCCATGTAGGTGGGCGCGATCCCGAGATAGTGGGCGACGGCGATCGGAGAGAGGCCGGCAGCGGCCACACCGTCGATGTCGGACATCTTCAGGCCCGCATCGGCGACAGCCAGCCGGGCGGACTGTGCGTGCATCTCCAGGGCGGAGATGTCGGGGACGACCCCGATGCGCTCGGTCTCCGCCGCCCCCACGATGGCGGTCATCCCCCGGACGCTCACGACGCGCTCCCCGCCGGACGGAAGACGGGGACCGACTGGTCGCCGCGCTCTTCGAAATCCACCTCGAGGGGCATGTCGAGCACCAGGGCCTCCGGGGTGTTCTCCACCCCGACGAGGTTCGCCATCATCCTCGGCCCTTCCTCCAGTTCCACGACCGCGATCGCGTAGGGGACCTCACCGAACCCGGGTGCGGGACGGTGGCTGATCAGGTAGGTGTGCAGGCGACCCCGTCCGGCTGCCGTGATCCACGACACGTCGTCCGACGAGCAGTGCGGGCAGTAGGGGCGAGGGTAGAAGTAGGAGCGTGCGCAGGAGTTGCACCGCTGGATCCGGAGCTCGCCCCGGGCGGTCCCTTCCCAGTAGGGTGCCGTGTCTGGCGTGGGCCTGGGCGCCGGCTTCGGCACCGTCCTGGGTCGTGTGTCGCCGGTCGTGCTCACGATGCCGAGCACCCTGCGGCAGGGACGGCGCCGACACAGCGGAGGGGGCGGGTCACCGACCCCTCCCGTCTGGTCGCGTCACGCACCCACGCGTCGTCACTCACACGCGAACTGGCAGCCATGCGTGCGCATCCTCCCCCGAAGTCATGGCCGGCGGCGCCGGCTCCACGCCTTCATTGTGCGCCCTCGCAGCGAGGGGCGCAAGTAACGACCCGTCCAAAGAGTCGAGTCTTCTCTGATCTACCTGGAGGTAACAAGGAGATCAATCCTTTGGCGGCCCGGGTGCAGCTGATAAGAAGCACCGGAATATGAGCTGCCGAGACTTGTCACGCGTTCCCGCCGGGTGCACAATGACGCGGTGCGGCACCCACGGGGGTCGCCGCAGGGGAGGGACGCGATGCACGGTGCCTTCAGCGGGTCGCAGGGGGGATTTGCGCCACCCGAGGTGCCCGGCTCAGGGTCGCACTCCGGGGATCCGATCAAGGGCGGCGGGCTGCTCGCGCGCCGCGTGGGGGGTGAGGCATGACCGTCGTTGATCCGCACGCGAGCTCCCCGGGACCGGGTAGGCGTGGCGCACCGGCTCTCGGTGGTGTCCGGGTCGTCGACCTGAGCACCGGCATAGCGGGGCCGATGGCAGCCATGCTCCTCGGCGACTTCGGTGCTGACGTCGTGAAGGTGGAGCCGCCGCAGGGAGATCCGGATCGTTCCAGGCCGGGGTTCGCCATGTGGAACCGCAACAAGCGCGGGGTCGTCGCCGATCTGTCCGCTGCCGACGGGCGCCGCGTCCTAGCGGACCTGATCGCCGGCGCCGACGTCTGCGTCGCCGGCGATCAGGACGCGGCCCTTCCGGCCGAGGCGGAGCCGGAGGAGGCCTGCGCTGCCAACCCTGGCCTGGTGTACCTCCGCGTCCCCCCGTACCTCGGGAGGACGCCGTGGGCCGATGGTGGCGAGTCGGCTGCCCTGCTCACGGCGATGGCGGGGCTGGCGTTGCGCCAGAGCTCCTTCGATGGCGGTCCGGTTGATCCCGCATTCCCGTACGTGAGCTACGCCCATGCCATCTGGGCGGCGGCTGGCGCCGTGGCCGCGCTTGTGGAGCGCCAAGCCTCGGGATACGGCCAGCAGGTGACCGTCGGGGGGGTGCATGCCACCATGATCGTCGCTACCAGCGCCCTGGTGATCGATCGGACGATCCCCCAGGTGCCGGCCGACTACGGGCCGGGTGGGCCGAGCGCGCTCTACACCCGTTACCAGTGCGCCGACGGGCAGTGGATCTTCCTTGCCACCCTGATCCCGAAGTTCCAACGCGCCGCGTTCAGCGCGCTCGGCATGGACGACGTCCTTGCCGACGAGCGGGTCGGTGGTGAGCTGGAGAACCTGCTCCTCCCCGGCAACCGGGGCTGGGTTCGCCAGCGCTTCGTGGACGCGTTCGCCTCTCGGACCAGCGACGAATGGATGGCCGTGCTCAAGCAGGCCGGCATCCCCGTCGGGCCACTCCTCGATCGGGGCGACTGGCTCGGTTCGCCGGAGATCGCCGCCGTGCGGATGCGTGCCGAGCTCGACGACCCGGTCTGGGGCCGGGTGGCCATGCCCGCCAACCCGGTCAACTTCGAGGCCACACCGGCGGAGATCGGCCGGCCTGCCCCACGGTTGGGCGAGCACACCGGAGAGATCGGTTGGCCCGCCCGCCCGGCGCCTACCCGGCCGGTGCCGCAGTCCGGTCCCGGTCCCCTGGCCGGAATCCGGATCCTGGACCTGGGCGCCATCCTGGCTGGACCGTACGCCGGAACGCTTCTCGCCGAGCTCGGCGCCGACGTCGTCAAGGTCGAGGTGCCAGAGGGAGACAGCTGGCGCGATCGCGGGATGCCGTTCATCCGCGGGCAGCGCGGGGTCGCCATCGACCTCCGCTCCGACGCCGGTCGCCAGGCGTTCTACCAGATGGTGGCGGCGTCCGACGTCGTGCTCGACAACTACCGCGCCGGTGTGCTCCAACGCCTCGGTATCGACTACGAGCGCCTCCGCGAGGTGAAGCCCGACATCATCTCCCTTTCCATCACCGCCTTCGGGGAGGACAGCCCGTTCGCGGGAGAACCGGCGTTCGACCCGCTGCTCCAGGCGCGCAGCGGGATGATGACGGCCCAAGGTGGCGACAGCGAGCCGGTCCTGCTCACCGTGCCGGTGAACGACGTGACCACCGCCGTCCTGGCCGTCCTCGGTGCGGTCACCGCCCTCTACCATCGACGGGAGACAGGCCGGGGGCAGCGGGTGTGGATGACGCTGGCTGGCACGGCGGCCCTGGCCCAGAGTGAGGAGCTCATCGAGGCCGAGGGTCGCCAGCCGCCGCCGCGGGGTGGTCGCGACTATCCGGGCCCGACTCCTCTCGACCGTTCCTATGCCACCAGCGACGGGTGGATCCGGGTGCAGATCCCCACGGCTGGGGCTGCCGACCTTCTCCGTCGGGCCCACCTGCTGGCGGGCGACGACCCCGTCACCGATGCGGAGTGGGTGGAGGTGCTGACGGCGGCGTTCGGGGCCCACACCAGGGAACAGGCCCTGGAGGCCCTGGCCGGCGTGGGGGTCCCCGCCGTCCCGGCGAGGACCCTGGCCGAGCTGGCCGAGGATCCCGACTACGAGAAGTGGGAGGTCTTCAACGTCCTCGAGCGGGGGGAGAGCCCAGCCGTGCTCGCTCCAGCTCGCTACGCCCGGTTCTCGCGGACGGAGCAACGGGTCGTGCTGACCCCTCCCGGCGTGGGCGAGCACACGTCGGAGGTGCTGGCCGAGGTCGGTCTGGACGCCGGCCAGATCGCCGAACTGGTGGCGAGCGGTGCCGTGCGGCAGGGGACGCCCATCGTCTACCGGTCTTTCGCGGTGTACCGATGATCGTCGGACCGGATCCGACCGGGCGGTACGGGTCGCCCTGACGGCGGAAGGGTCGGGCAGCGGGGGGCTGCCGGATCGACCCGCTCCGGGAGCCGGGGCGAGCGGAGGGAACAGCAAGCAGGGAACAGAAGGAAGCAGGGGATAGGGAAGAGACCAGGGGATAGGGAAGGAAGCAGGGGGCGACAGGGGAACGAGCAACAAGAGGACAAGGGGGGGACATGACCGACGCGACTGCGACTCCTGCAAGGGCGGGTGGGGCGCTGGGATGGACCTACCGCCGGGAGCTGGCGAAGTACCCCAGGCCGGCGTTGAAGTACTTCTACCTCTGGTCATCGTGATCCTCTCGGGGATCATGGTCTACTTCGAGGACTACGCGGCAGGGGGGGTGTCGCCGATCCTGCTCCCGTCGCTGCACATGTCGCTGGACTTCTACTCGTACCTGATCGTCGTCTTCGGCATCGTCGGTGGTGCTGCCTCGTACTTCGGTAGCTTCGCCGACCGGTTCGGGCGGGCCAACATCGTCGTCTTCGTGGGCATCCTCCTGGGCCTGATCACCGCCTTCGGGATCCCCACGGCGCACAGCGCGTGGGCGTTCGCCATCTGGTACTGCGTCCTCGGGCTCGGAGACGGCATCATCTTCGTCGCCGCGCCGGCCCTGGTGCGGGACTTCACCCCCCAGGTCGGCAGGGCCACGGCGATGGGCGCCATCACCCTCGGGGCGGTGGCCGGCAGCCTGGTGACCAGCTTCGCTGCCGTGCGTGTCGTCGACGCCTACCACGACTGGCAGGCGCTGTTCATCGTCGCCGGTCTCGCCGGCATCGGGATCTCGCTCGTCTGCTTCTTCTTCCTGAGAGAGCTCACCGAGGAGCTCCGAGGTCAGAAGGTCGTGACGTTCCAGGAGGAGAAGCTCGCCGAGATCAGGGCCGAGACGATCGATACCGAGGCCGCCACCGCCGGTCGGTGGCGGCAGGTGTTCCGGCTCAGCATCTTCGGCAGTGCGATCGCCGTCGGGCTGTTCCTGATCATCTACATCACTGCCGTCGGCTACTTCACCCTGTACTTCACGGAGATCCTGAAGTTCTCGGTGCCGAAGGCCAACGATCTCGAGACCATCTACTGGGGGGTCAACTGCGGCGCGCTACTCCTGTTCGGCGTCCTCTCCGACGTGGCCAGGGTGCGCAAACCGTTCATGGTGGCGGGCAGTCTCGGGGCCATCGCGTTCACCGCGCTGCTGATGACCGAGACGCATCCGAGCTTCGGAGCGCTCGCCATCACCCTCGCCTTCCTGGCCGGGTTCCTCGGTTGCGGCTTCGCGCCGTGGTTCGCCAGCTTCACGGAGACCGTCGAGTCCATCAACCCTGCCCTGGTGGCGACGGGCCTGGCCATGTACGGGTTCGGAGCCCGGGCGGTCGGCGCCGTCCAGGGTCTGGTCATCCCCCACGTCATCGGCTCGCCGCTCGGCACCGCCAGTGGCTGGCACACCTGGTTCTTCGTGTGCATCGGCGGCCTGGTCGTCTTCATTCCGTCCACGCTGATCATGTACGGCCCATGGAGCCCGCGCCGTGCGGCCCGCGATCTGCGCCGCCACGAGCAGGAGGTAGAGGCCGCCCTCCGTGCCGAAGGTGCCGTTCCCGCTGACGCCACCGCCCCGGGCGCCGGTGGCGTCACCACCGCCTGACCCCGATGTCGCTCCATGCTGCGGCGAGCGCTGGTCATCTCCCATCCCGTTCCCGGTGTGTTCCGGGGGCAGGGTTTCGTTCCCGGTGTGTTCCGGGGGCAAGGTTTCGTTCCCGGTGTGTTCCGGGGGCAAGGTTTCGGCCGGCGGCCGGCGGCCGGCGGTCGGTGCCGGACGCGTCGCCGTTCCTTCACCGGGCAAGAGATGCAGGTGTAACGGGGAGAAGGGGGTATCCATGACGCCACCCGACGGGACGGAGAGCGAGACAGAGGGCGAGACGGAGAGCGGGAGACACGGCGCCCCCGACGGCGGCCCCGACGGCGGGGCGGTCGGAGTGGAGGTCGAGCGGTTCCTCGACGAGCAGTGGGACCCGGACCTCACCGTCGGCGAATGGTGGGAGCGGCTGGCTCGCTCCGGGTGGGGCTTCCCGACCTGGCCGCGCCAGTGGCACGGACGCGGCCTTCCCCCCGATGCCCTGGCCGAGGCGTCGGCGATCTTCCGGGCCCGTGGTGTGCTCGGCGCGCCCGGAGGGCTGGGGCAGCTGATGGGTGGCCCGGTCCTCATGCGTCATGGTGACGAGGACCAACGGCACCGCTACCTGTGGCCGCTGGCGTCGGGGGCCGAGGCCTGGTGTCAGTTCTTCAGCGAGCCGGGATCCGGCTCCGACCTGGCAAGTGCCCAGACGAGAGCGGTGCGGGACGGCGACGAATGGGTGATGAACGGCCAGAAGGTGTGGACATCGGGGGCGCTGGCCGCTGACCGGGGCATGCTGCTCGCCCGGGTCGACGTCGACGTGCCCAAGCACCGTGGGCTCGGGTACTTCATCATCGAGGTGGGCCAACCGGGCATCGAGGTCCGACCGTTGAAGCAGATGACCGGCGAGTCCCACTTCAACGAGGTCTTCTTCACCGACGCCCGGGTGTCGCACGCCGACCTCGTGGGCCGTCCGGGTGACGGGTGGGCGGCCGCCGTCACCACCCTGGCCTTCGAGCGGAGCGGCCGGGCCGGCGTGGTCGGGGCTGCCCTGCGCCCCAGCGCCCAGTCCCGCCGCCGCGAGCTGCGGGAGCTGCGTGTCTACGAGGTGATCGACCCGGCCGCGACCGAGCGCACCATGACGGTCGACAGCCGCAACCCCGGGCTGACCGGACCCCAGAGCCCCTTGCGCCTCCTCCGGGACCCGGGTGCCAACCGGAGCGATCCCATCATCCGGCAGCAGGCCGTCCGCTACTACGTGACGTTCCGGGTCAACACGCTGACCCAGGATCGAGCTCGGGCCACGACAGCGTCAGGTCGGGACGCCGGGCCCGCCAGTTCGGTCACCAAGCTGGCCCGCTCGGTCGTGACTCGCATCAACCGGGACCTCGGACCGGCGATCCTGGGGGCGTCGGGAATGCTGACCGGGCCCGAGGCGCCCGTGGGCGGACTGGTTGCCCACGGCACCCTACAGGCACCGTCGACGTCGATCGCCGGTGGCACCGACGAGATCCAGCACAACATCATCGGTGAGCGGGTGCTGGGCCTGCCCCGGGAGCCACAGCTCGATCGGGACGTCCCGTTCCGGGAGCTCCAGGTGGGCACGGTCCGGCGCGAGCGCGGAGACGGAGGTGCGCGATGACAGGTCCGGCGACGAGCCCGATCACCGAGCGCGACGGCTGGCTGGTCGGGCCGGTACGCGTGCCGCACAACCGTGCGAGCGCGGCCGCCACGGCGCAGGCCGGCAGGGAGCCGCGCCCGAACAACATCCACGACGACGCCACCGCCCAGTCGCTCGGCTTCCGGGGCGGCACCGTGGCCGGGTCCGTGCATCTCGACCAGTTCCCGCCGATCCTCCTGGCTGCCTTCCCGGACCGGTGGTTCGAGAACGGGTCGATCTCCCTCCAGTTCCGCAATGCCACCGTCGACGCCGAACCGGTGACGGCCATGGTGGCCAGGCCGGCTCCCGGAGTCGACCAAGTGGACGCCCGCATGGTGCGACAAGACGGCCTGCTCGTGGCGGAAGGCACGGTCTCGGTGGGCCGCGAGGCCGGGCCGACCCACCTGTCGGCTCTCGATCTTCGTCCGGCCGACCCTGCCGAGCTACGCCTGCTCGAAGGGGTGAGCCCGGGCAGGCCCATCTCCTCGCGGACCTTCGTCGTCGATGGGTCGGCGCAACGGGATCACCTGGCGTCCAACCCGATCACCGAGCCGTTGGCGTGGTACACCGGACCCTCCCCGTGGGGGCCACCCATCGTCAACCTGGCGTCCATCGTCCAGCTCATCCGCAACGACCAGGGTGACTTCGGTCCTCATGTCACTCACGCCGTCGGGCTGTTCGGGGCCATCGAGCTCCGGTACTACTCGGGCCCGCTCCGCTGTGACACCGCCTACTCGACCAGTGGCGAGGTCGTGGCCGTCGGTGCCAGTCCCAAGACCGAGTACGTGTGGTTCGACAGCCGGGCGATCGACGCGAACGGCGAGGTGGTGGTCGCGATGCGTATGCAGCTGCGCTGGATGAAGGCATCGTCTCCCCTCTACTCCGAAGGTGGCTGATCGCCTGCGTCCCGAGTCGGTGACAGTGGCTCGGCGACACCGGGGCACAGGCGTGCAAGGACACGCAAGGATCGTGCGAGGTGACCGAGGCCACCGGCATTGGACGCCGAGCTTCGCGCCATCGCGGCTGTCGAGCTCGAAGCTGCCCGCCGAGATCCCTACCGTCAGCTCAGCCGGGTGTTCCACCTCGTCGGCCGCAAGCGACCGGACCCGTGCGCGGTAGGCTGAGTGGATGTCCTCTGACTGGAGCGCCTTGGCTGCCGCGATCACCGATGCGCTCCACCTCGACGTACCCCCGGTGGCCATCACCTTTGTCGACGAGGCGTCGGATGGCGTTCCCGCGTTCGACGCGCCGATGAGTGAACCTGCGGCGGACGGTCGCAGCGGACGGGTGGCCGCCGGTTGTGTGTTCTGGGTGCACGCACTGGCGACGACGTTCTCGACTGCCCCGGAGGATCACGGCAATTGCAGCGTGGGGTCTCTCACTCACGGCCTCAAGAGCTTGGATGAGGTCGCCGGGAACGACGACGTGGCGGCGCTGCTCAGCTCCGGATGGGTGACGATGGACATGGTGCCGGGCATACCGACGGTGACGAAGAAGCCGGCATCGATCGTGTACGGGTCGCTGGCCGACAGCACGATCGACCCTGATGTCGTGCTCCTGAGGGTCAACGGGCGTCAGCTGATGGTCCTGTCCGATGCCATTCCCGGCTTGCGGATCGAAGGAAAGCCCCAGTGCCACATCGTCGCCGTCGCCAAGGAGCAGGGCGTCCCGGCGGCAAGTGTCGGCTGCGCGCTGTCACGTGCCCGAACGGGTATGCAGCCTCACGAGATGACCTGCGCGATCCCCGCCCGCGAGCTTCCCGAGGTTGCCCGCCGCGTGGAGGCCACCGCAGAGGTCGACGGTGTAGTGGCCAGGTATGCCGCCAGGGACGCTCGTCGTTTCGCCTGACGGTGGGCCGGAGGATGTCGTCGTGGGGCGCCGGCGACCACGGCGCACGGGAGCCACTTTGCCGAACCTGGATCGTCAATCGGAAACGGGTGCGGCTCTTCTGGAGTGACCGAGATCAGGCGATCCGGCCCCGGTAGCGGGCAGGATTGGCAGTCCCTCGACGCGAGGGACGGGCCCCCGTGCGCCACGCATGCCGGGAGCCCACGCTCGCGGTCTCGTGGATCCAGGCGTGTGCGGTGAGACCGCCGGCGTTCGACGACTGGCTGCCCGAGGCCCACGAGGTCCGGTTCATCGCCGAGGCGTTCGGAGAGCTGCTCGATGTGTCGTCGATCTAGGACTCCTACCTCGCGACCGACGCTGCGCCACCCTCTGACCCCAGGATGACGCTCACGCGAGACCGCGGGAGACGTACCATTGAGACCCGAGGAGGATCGATGAGATTTGGCTTGCACATTCCGGATTTCACCTGGACCGGCGGCCCGCCGGCACTCGGGCGACGGCTGGTGGAGATCGCCCAGACGGCCGAGCGTGCCGGCTTCGACCGGGTGAGCGTCATGGACCATGTCTGGCAGATCGATCAGATCGGCGCGCCCGAGCAGGAGATGCTGGAGTCCTACACGACACTCGGCTACCTCGCCGGGTGCACCGAGCAGGTGAAGCTGCTCACCGTGGTCAGCGCGGTCGTCTACCGCGAGCCCGGCCTGCTGGCCAAGGCGGTCTCTACTCTGGACGTCCTCTCCGGCGGCCGAGCCATGCTCGGTATCGGCGCGGCATGGAACGAGGACGAGGCTCGAGGCCTTGGGTTGCTGTTCCCGCCGATCGGGGAGCGGTTCGAGCGCCTGGAAGAAGCCCTGCAGATCTGCCTGCAGATGTGGAGCGACGACGACGGCCCCTACGAAGGCAGGTATTACCAGCTGGCGCGCACGCTGAATCGTCCCCAGCCGTTGACCCGGCCTCATCCGCCGATCCTGATCGGGGGGTCCGGCGAACGCAAGACCCTGCGGTTGGTGGCACGGTACGCCGACGCATGCAACCTCTTCGACAGACCAGAGCTGGCCCACAAGCTCGACGTGCTCCGCGAGCATTGCGAACGTGAGGGGCGGGACTACGCCGAGATCGAAAAAACGGTGCAGACCAGGTTCGACCTCGGCCCGAACGGGGAACGCGTCGACGAGACGATCGAACACCTGCGATCGCTTGCCGACCTCGGAATCGACCTGGCCCACGGCACCGTGGTCGGCGTCGGCTCTCTGCGCCCGCTCGAACTGATGGCCGAACGGGTACTGCCCGCACTGGCAAACGTTTGACGCTTCGGGCCGCAGCCGCCGTTCTGCCGCGGCTCAGCTCGACGCTGGCCGACGATCTGCTGGAGGAGCTCAACCGGCAGATCGACGACCCGGACTGCCAGGCCGACCCCTGGAGCCCCAAGCGCTCCACCGTCGCCCGCCTGCCGCCTGCTGTGGCTCCTCGGGTGGGCTCCTCGGGTGGGCTCGCCGGGGCGGCGCGAACCGACACCGCACCCGGGCGACGATCGTGCCGTCCGTTTCAGCGACAAGGGTGAGCTCGTCCGCGGTATCCAGCGCCCAACGGTGGGCGAGCACGAAGATGCGATCTTCTTCCACATCGGGAAGATGCTCTGCCGAGAGTTCGGCCGCCGGGACATCACCCACCGCGATGCAGTCGACCTTGGTTCCATTGAGCGCACCGTCTGTTCCTTGGGCGGCGATCACCGCTTCCACGACGGTCGGCTCGTCGCCGTGTTGGGTGGCCACGGTGTCGAGATCGTCGGTGACCCGATGCGCTCCTCCGAGGCGTGCAAGGACCGCCAATCCGCCGATGGCGGCAAAATCGGCGCTCGGTGCCGATTCGGTCAGGGTGGCCAGCGATGCCACAAGGTTGCCGATCCCTGGACCTTCCAAGCGAAGCTCACCAGACACGGGTGAACTCCTTCGGATCCCAACCCTCGAGTACTTCGTGACCGCGCGCTCGGTCCTGGGCGAGGTCGAGGGCTACGACGAGCTGGTTCGCCACCGGGTACCCGTCCCGATGAGCCGACGACTTCCAGGAAAAGCCATACCGGGACGGGCATATCGCCACTTCGGACCCTGTCGACCCTGAAGCCGAGCCGTAGGCGCCGACGACAGTGGCGAGGTCGACGTCGTCGGCCACGTAGAGACGTGGCCACGTCCCCGCCACTCCGGCGACAAGTGGGACCTCGAGAGCCAGGGCACCCAAGGTACTGGTCAGCCGGTACCGCTCCGGCGGCTCGGGAGCCGGTGGAGCGGGCATCGGAGTCCAGCGAGGCTTCCACTCGTCCGCCACCGCCCAGAAGAGCTCAGGGGTGATCGGAAGGTTGTCCGCCCCGGCGAGTCCCTGGTGTCGGAGCTCAGTCAGGATCTCCGAGACCCGACCAGGAGAGCGACCGATCTCTCGGGCGAGCTGGTTCACTCCATATGACTCGAGCGGGAACCGAAGTAAGCCGAGGGCGACATCGAGGCCAGTCCCCGTGAAGATCTCCATGACCCTGCGAGCAGGTGGGCCAGTACTGGGTCGAACATCGGCGTTGACGAAGACCCCCGCCATGCGGAGCCACAGGTGCCCACGGCGATCCAGCCAGGCCACACCCGCCCGACTCAGTTGCGCCCTAGCCGCCTCGGAGATGCGATCGGCCACGATGATCGTCGGAGGGCGAGCAGACGTGTCGTAGACGTGTGCCAACAGCGCACCGTCGCTTTCGCGGACTACTTTCATCCGGTCGACGACAAAGGTTGTGCCTCCGATCTCGACCGAATCGGCGCCCAGCCAGCGCGCCTCGACGCCTGCCTCATTGAGGGCTCCGGCCAAGTCGTCAGAACTGTTCTGCATTCGTGGCACCACGAGTAGAGAATAACCTTTCCGGGGGAACTCCCCGTCCACGAATACTGAGGGGAACCAGGATCGAGCGCCGGTCGAGAGCGGGAGTACTCCGGTCAGGCCGACAGGGGCTCCAACTCCGTGTCCAACAGGTAAGGTGCGCCGGACACGCTCCTGATCGAGGCGGATCGTGGGACCGAACCGGTCTTCGACGAGATCGCCGTAGATCGCCGCTTCAGCCTCGGTGAGATTCGGAAGGGGTCGATTGGTCGGGCCGGGCCCGCGACCCACTGGCCTCGATGAGCGAGCAATGTGGCGTCATCCATCAGGCCCGATCGAACCGAGGCGAATCGCGACCGGAGCCGATTGAGGATGTCGAATCCGTGCGTGTCGATGTCGCCCCAGTGTGCCAGCGCGTCCCAGTTGACTCCCCAGCACCCCACTGCGCAGGCTCAGAGTTCGGAATCGTGGCTCTTCGTTTCCGGGAAGCGGACTCGGCTCGATAGCCAGTCGGCCCACCAGGCCTCATCGGCCTGGTGGGCGGCGACATCCAGCATGGCCTGCTCGGCCTCGTCGACATCTGGCGGGTCGGGATGCCACTGGCCACCGTTGCGGTCGATGAACATGACCAGCGCCGCCCATGCCGCTCGCTTGTTGCCGTCGAGTAGCGGATGATTCGAGTAGCGGATGATTCCATGCCAAGTGGGCGGTGGGGACCGTAGCCTTGCTCGGGAGCGTCGGGTGGAACTCCTGGCCCCCGAAGCTGGCTGCTGGGGCGTGCAGCGCCGAGTCGGCGAGATCGATACGTCCCGCCTTGACCAGAACAGCGGCGTCGACGCCAGTGACCTGCTCGGCGCGCCAGATGTATTCGGCGAGGGTGATGTACCGGGTCACCGGGCGAGGCGCTCGAGCAACTCCTTGTCGCGCTCGAGCAGCACCTTGGCCCGCTCGGTGAACGCCTTGTCGGCCCGCACCCGCTCGATCTCCGCCGCCAGCGAATCCACGATCAAGGCGTTCACGCTCGTCTCGCGGACCCTGGCGACCGCCTCGGCCTGGTCGGCCAGGTCGTCGGGCAGCCGAACCGTGGTTTGCTTGGTCATGACCTCGTGATATCGCGATATCGGACTGTTGGGTGGTGTGTCCCTCGACGCACCCACGCCCCTCAACCAGGCACCTCAGGGCGATGCTCCACGTCGATATGTCCGCGCGTTCGGGGCCACACGGCGTCCAGCAGGCGCGTCCTGAACCGTCCCTCTGGCGCGGCCGCTGTAGCTTTTCGTCCGGCGACGACTGGGCTTCAGGACATGCGGATCTGCATTCGGTACCTTCGGTTCAGCTCCTGCCGGGTCGATCTCATGTGTCCTGGTTTGGCGATGCACTAATCCGTCGGGAACAACGGGCGAGCCACGCCCCGAGGTGTCCGTAGGATGTCCACGTGCGCTCGGTGTGTGTCTTCAGTGGCTCGAGCCCCGGCGCCCGCCCCGAGTATCTCGCCGCGGCACGGACTCTTGGGGAGGAGCTCGTGACTCGCGGCGTCGAGCTCGTCTACGGGGGCGCGAGCGTCGGGCTGATGGCGGCAGTGGCCGATACGGTGCTCGCAGCAGGAGGCAAGGTCACCGGGATCATCCCCCGGCATCTCGCTGACAAGGAAGTGGCCCATCGAGGTCTCTCCGAGTTGCGGGTCACCTCAACCATGCACGAGCGCAAGGCGCTCATGGCCGAGCTGTCCGATGCCTTTGTGGCTCTCCCGGGTGGGTTCGGGACCCTGGAAGAGTTCACCGAGATCCTGACGTGGTCCCAACTGGGGCTGCATGCCAAGCCGTGCGGCCTGCTCGACGTCGCGGGCTTCTACCGCTCCCTGCTGGCGTTC
>DAHXOA010000085.1 GCA_027365145.1 Acidimicrobiaceae bacterium
CATGGATCGACGCGGGGCCCCACAGAGAGTTCCCGGCTCCATGCACCATGACGATGAGCGACATGGGAAGAGTGTGGCAGACCGCCACGGCCCCGGTCGGTCGGTCTGGCGGCGCGGTCTGCCGGCGCGGTCCGGCCGGCCGGCGGCGCGGACCCGCCGGCGGGCCGGCGGCGCGGTCCGCCGGCTCACAGGCTCACCGGCTCACCGGCTCACCGGACGGTCCGGGTACGCCGCACCCTCAGGACGATGCCGCCGACCATGGCCAGCGCCGCGCCCACCAGCAGCACCGGAGCGAGGTACACACGCCACGACGGCCGCTCGGCGGCCAACATCGCCGGCGTCGAGAACAGGGCAGGGTCCCCGGGGGTCACGATCCCCCGGATGACTCGGCCCGGCGGCAACAGCGAGCCCCCGGGGATGGACTCGCTGTAGGTGCGCCCGCCGAACCGGTAGCTCCCCACGCACGAGTACCCGACCGGGTTGCTGCCACTCCCCCCGAGCTGGCCCCTGCATGCGGTCACCGTGACCTCCACCGGGACGCCGTTCCGCCGGAGAGCGGAGATCTGCGCGTTCTTCTGGGACCCGGCGACAGCGAGGACGACAGCCGTGGCGACCACCACGGCGACAAGAGCGAAGACGGCGATCCGTCCGACCCGCCGGCCGTCGGCGCGCACCCCGGCACCGCGGAGGGTGGTCACGGCGTCGTCGGCCGGGGAGGCGTGGGGACC
Organism: Acidimicrobiaceae bacterium; assembly: GCA_027365145.1. Taxonomy (GTDB): domain Bacteria; phylum Actinomycetota; class Acidimicrobiia; order Acidimicrobiales; family RAAP-2; genus JAKADK01. Next base: position 729 of record DAHXOA010000085.1, read on the forward strand.
CGTCGTCTCCGAATCGTTCATGGTCGTCCGCTCCTGGCGGAGATGGGCGGGCGGGGCGAGAGCGTCCCGCAGCCACCCGAGCACGCAGCCGGGAATCTACCAGGGGGCTCCGGACCGTCGGCGCTGGTGCGGGCGCCTGGCGGGCGACCCCCACGGGATGCGGCACGTCGGCCGGCCCCGTACAGTGACCCCATGGATCACCGACGCCGGCCCGCCGTGTTCGCAGCCGTCGGCCTGGTCACCGTCGCCTGCCTGCTCTCGTCGTGCTCGACGGCGGGCACCAGCTCCGCTGTCGCGGGTTCGGGCACGGCGGCGGCCACGGCGACGGCGGCGCTGGGGACGGCGCTCCGGCAGCTGACCCACCTCGCCGGCGGTCCCCCCGGGGCGCTCGCCCTCGTGCAGATCGGGGACCGGGTGCACGTCCAGACCTCCGGGGTCGCGGACCTCGCGAGCCGGCGGCCCATCGCCCCCGGCGACACCATACGGATCGCCAGCATCTCCAAGGCGTTCAACGGGGCGGTGGCCCTGGCCCTGGTCAGCGACGGCCGCCTGTCCCTCGGCGACACCATCGGGGCACGGCTCCACGGCCTGCCGAGCGCGTGGGGTCCGGTGACGCTGGACCAGCTGCTGCAGCACACCAGCGGACTGCCGGACTACACGAAGAGCCCCGCGTTCCTCGCCGCCCTGCAGGCGAACCCGGAGGCGAGCATGACGCCGACGCAGCTCCTGTCGTACGCGGTGGGCGAGCCGCTCGTGTTCCCGCCCGGCACGCGCTACGACTACTCCGACACGGACAACATCGTGGTCGGGTTGATGATCGAGGCGGCGACCGGCACGTCGTACCAGTCCGCCATCACCACCTCCGTCACCGCCCCGCTGGGACTGACCAGGACCCTGCTCCCGACAGGCACCGCACTGGCGCCACCCTTCGTCCGCGGCTACGCCGTCGATCCCGGACATCCGACCGAGGACGTCACCACCGCGCTCAACCCCGTCCTGGCGTGGGCGTCGGGAGGGATGGTGTCGACGCCGTCCGAGCTCAACACCTTCATGCGCGCCTACGTCCGGGGCGCGCTCTTCGACGCGCCGACGCGGGCGGACCAGCTGCGGTTCGTCCCCGGCAGCTCCGGTCCGCCGGGACCGGGCACGAACGCCGCCGGCCTCGCCCTCTACCGGTACGAGACGCCCTGCGGCACCGTCTACGGGCACACCGGGAACTACCCCGGGTACACGGTCTTCGCCGCCTCCACCCCGGACGGGTCGCGTTCGACCGTCGTGGTGGTGAACGAGCAGTTGAACGACAAGCAGCCCGGTCCCGCGTGGCCCGCGCTGCGGCGGCTCCTGGGGCTTGCCGTCTGCGCCGCCACGCACGGGTGACGCCGGGCGAGCCGGCCTGCCCGGTCCAGCGTGGCCCGGCACGTTGGCGGTAGCCTCGATGCCATGGCGACCATCCCCAAGGGGTTAGACCTCAAGTCCATCTGGCTCTTCTCCGGCTGCACCACCGCCGAGATCCGGAAGATCCGGAGCTCGTTGGAGGAGGTCGACGTGCCGTCGGGCAAGGTACTGGTGGAGGAGGGGACCATCGGCCGCGAGTTCTTCCTCGTGGTGGACGGCACTGCCCGGGTCACCCGCAATGGGAGGAAGGTCGCCTTGCTCGGCCCCGGCTCCCACTTCGGCGAGCTCGCCCTGCTCGACCGACGCCCGCGATCCGCTTCGGTCGTCTCGGACTCGGACATGACCCTGCTGGTCCTGTCCCAGCGTCACTTCAACAGCGTGATCGAGGCCGTCCCCACCATCTCGCGCAAGCTGCTGGCGGCGATGGCCACCCGGCTCAGGGAGTCCGACGCCAAGGCGATCGGCTAGCCGGTCGACGGCGGGCACGGGTGCCCCCCGGGGGGAGCCCGACCCGACGCACCCTCACTCCGACGCGGAGGGTCCGGGGTCCGAGCGGTCGCCCGGGGCGACATCGTCGGTGACCTCGACCGATCCGGAGACGGCCACCCCCACCGGATCCAGCCCGCCCAGTGACTCCTCGAGGAGCTGCGAAAGGTCGAGTACCCGGACGTCGTCTTCCTTCTGGTTGGCCTTGACCGCGTCGTCGAGCATGATCATGCAATAGGGGCAGGCGGTCGACACCACGTCCGCCCCGGTGCCCAACGCCTCCTCGGTGCGCTCCATGTTGACCCGCTTGCCGATGGACTCCTCGAGCCACATGCGGGCGCCCCCGGCACCGCAGCAGAATCCCCGCTCCCGGCAGCGCCCCATCTCCACCTGGGTGGCGCCGGGGATGGCGTCGATGACCGAGCGGGGCTCGTCGAAGACCCGGTTGTGCCTGCCGAGGTAGCACGGATCGTGGTAGGTCACCGTGCCCTGGTACCCCCCGCCCGGGGTGAGCTTGCCGGCGGAAACCAGGTGCTCGAGCAGCTGGCTGTGGTGGATCACCTCGAAGTCGCCCCCGAGCGCCGGGTACTCGTTGGAGAGCGTGTTGAAGCAGTGCGGGCAGGTGGCGATGATCTTCTTCGCGCCGACCCCCTTGAGCGTCTCGATGTTGGTCTGGGCCTGCTCCTGGTAGAGGTACTCGTTCCCGAGCCGGCGCACCGGGTCGCCGGTGCAGCGTTCCTTCTTCCCCAGGATGGCGAACGTGACCCCGGCCCGGTGGAGCATGCGCGCCGTGGCCTGGGCGCCCTTTCGGGCCCGCTCGTCGAGGGCCCCGGCGCACCCGACCCAGTAGAGGTACTCGATGTCGTCGGGGATGGTGTCGGTCACCACCGGCACCTCGAAGTCGAGGGAGGCGATCCAGTCCTCGCGCTTGGAGGCGCCCAGCCCCCAGGGGTCGCCCTGGTTCTCGACGTTGCGCAGCATCAGCCCCGCCTCGGTCGGGAAGCGGGACTCGATCAGCACCTCGTACCGTCGCATGTCCACGATGGCGTCGATGTGCTCGATGTCCACCGGGCACTGCTCGACGCACGCGCCGCAGGTCGTGCACGACCAGAGCACGTCGGGGTCGATCACCGAGGGGACCAGGGACTCGACCTCGGTCCCGGCGGCGCGGTTCTTCGCCATCACCCGCTCGGCGTTGGCGAAGAGGTTGTCGCGGAGATCCATGATCAGGAGCTTGGGGGAGAGCGGCTTCCCCGTGTTCCACGCCGGGCACTGGGACTGGCAACGACCGCACTCCGTGCAGGTGGCGAGGTCGAGTAGCTGCTTCCACGAGAAGTCCTCGATCCGGCCGGCGCCGAAGACGATCTCGTCGTCCTCGCCGACACCTTCCATCGTCATGTCCGGGGTCGAGGCCAGCGCCCCGAGGGCCCGGGGCCGGCGCGACGTGGCCACGTTGATCGGGGCCAGGAAGATGTGGAGGTGCTTCGAGTAGGAGACGAAGACCAGAAAGCCGGTGATGACCGCGATGTTGGCCAGGAGCGCCACCGTCTCGATGACCGAGTTCACGCCGGTGCCGAGCGGTCGCAGCAGTGCCGCCAGCCCGTGTGAGGCGAAGGCCCAGTTCGAGTAGGGGAAGTTGCCGGTGTTGACCTGGGCGGCGCGATAGAGGAGCAGGGAGATGATGACCCCGGCGATCATCAACAGCACCAGCCACGCCGCCCGGGTGTGCGAGCCGAAGAACCGTGAGCGGCGGCTCTCGCGCTTCGGGGAGCTTTTGATGCGGATGGCGGTGAACACCAGCAGCGCCAGCAGCACCGCGACGGCGAAGAAGTCCTAGACCAGTCCGATGAACGACCAGGTCCCGATGAGCGGGATGTGGAAGTTCCGCTGGAACAGCGCGCCGTAGGCCTCGATGATGGTGAGGAGCAGGATGGTGAAGCCCCACATCGTGAAGAAGTGGGCGACACCGGGGACGGTCCACTTCAACAGCTTCTTCTGCCCCGCCACCTCCACGAGCTCCGCCTTGGCCCGGGCCGGGAGGTCCTTGAAGCGGTCGGGGGCGGGCTGGCCGGCGGAGATCAACCGGTACAGCCAGAAGAACCGGCGACCGGCAATGGCAAACATGATCACGGTGATGCCGAGGCCGACGGCGATTCTGACGGGCACTGAGGGGTCCTCCTGAGGTTACTACCGGGTAACTTACGGAACGAGCGTAGTTGAGGTCTGGGTCACCGGGTCACGTGCGGTCGGGTCACGTGCGAAAGTTGTCCGCGTACCGGCTGGGGGTCGGACCCCACTGCCCCTGGTACTTCGATCGAAGGCCGTCAGATCCGTAGGGATGGTCGGCGGCCGTGGTCATCTGCAGAAACGAGATCTGACCGATCTTCATCCCGGGGTAGATGGTGATCGGCAGGTTGGCGACGTTGGACAGTTCGAGTGTCAGGTGGCCGTCCCAGCCGGCGTCGACGAAGCCTGCCGTCGAATGGATCAGGAGCCCGAGTCGGCCGAGGGACGACTTGCCCTCGAGCCGGGCCACCAAGTCGTCGGGCAGTCCGATCCTCTCCTTGGTGGAGCCGAGCAGAAATTCGCCCGGGTGGAGGATGAGCGGATCCTCGTCACCGACGTCGACCAGCTCGGTCAGATCCTCCTGGTCCTCCCGGACGTCGATGACCCGGCTCGAATGATTCCGGAAGAGCCGGAAGTAGCGGTCGACGTGGAGGTCGACCGAGGACGGCTGGATGCAGCCGTCGCCCAACGGGTCGATGGTGATGCGGCCGGCATCGAGTGCCTCGCGGATGGAGTGATCGGAGAGAACCATGTCGGCTAGACGATAGTGTGAACCCGAGCAAGCAGGCGATGATGCCGGATTTGCTCTCGCGGGCGTAGTTCAGAGGCAGAACATCAGCTTCCCAAGCTGAGAACGCGGGTTCGATTCCCGTCGCCCGCTCTCAGGGACCCACGTGAAGTCCCCGCCCCCGGTGCGCGAACGTCAGATCAGCCCCTTCCAACTCCGGAATTCCGCATTTCGCCCCCCGATTTCCGCCGTTTTCGCCCTCCGCCGCCGTCCCATGGCCGCAGCAGTGCTGGGAGCGATCCCTGGATCACCACTCGATCGGGTCGGCGGGAAGGGTCGTCGGCCGGGAGAGCGCCGCCTTGTTGGGCACCACACCACCGTCATCGTCGAAGCGGAGAGTTCATGATTCTGCCTGACTTTTTGACTGCTCCCACGACTGAAGCCGTGAGATTCTGGGGCTCAGGCTGCCAGGGTCCCCGCAGGGACCCCGGGCTTACTGCCGTCGTCGCCCACCGGGGCTGCAACACCAGCGGGTTCAGACCCGCCCGCTGGTATCCCGATGCGGTCCGGGTTCAGGTTCCGGGCAGCGTTACGGTCCCGTCCGAGGACGAGGCCACATGCCCGGCACCGGTAGACCCGGTCCGACAACTCGATGCGGG
>DAHXOA010000092.1 GCA_027365145.1 Acidimicrobiaceae bacterium
CTCGGGCAACCCCGTGCAGATCTGCCCGGTGGGCGCCCTCACGGCGATGCCGTACCGGTTCTCGGCGCGTCCGTGGGACCTCGACCAGGTGGAGTCCACCTGCACCACCTGCGCGGTCGGTTGCCGCGTGGCGGTCCAGTCGTCGGCCAACCGGGTGACCCGCCTCCTCGGGATCGACGCCGATCCCGTCAACCACGGCTGGCTGTGCGACAAGGGCCGCTTCGCCTACGAGGCGGTCGCTGGTGACGAGCGGCTCACCGAGCCCATGGTGCGCAAGGACGGTCAGCTCGTGGCCGTGTCGTGGCACGAGGCGCTGTCGGTGGCGGCCACCGGTCTGAAGGCGGCGGTGAAGCGGGCCGGTGATGCCCGGAGCGCCCAATCGGTGGGCGTGCTCGGCGGGGCGCGCCTGACCAATGAGGCCGCCTACCTGTGGACCCGGCTGGCCAAGGGCGTGCTCGGCACCGACTCCGTCGACGCCCAGGTGGCCGACGGCCTCCCGGGCGATCTGGTGGCCGGCCTGCCCCGGGCGACGATCGACGAGATGGCGGAGGCCGACACCGTCGTGGTGGTCTCGGGTGATCTCCGCGAGGAGCTCCCGGTGCTCTTCCTGCGGCTCCTCGGTGCGGTACGGACGGGCGGGGTCTCCGTGGTCGAGGTGGCGCCGCAGCGCTCGGCGATCACGCCCAGCGCCGCCGCCTCCCTCCGGTACCGTCCTGGTGACGTGAGCGCGGTGGCGCGGGCCCTCGTCGACGGCAGCGCTCCGGTTCCCGACGGGGTCGTCCCGGCGGCCCTGGCCCGGGCACGCGAGCTGGTCGGCGCCGAACGGGTGGTCGTCGTGCTCGGGCGGCCGACCGTGGCCGAGCACGAAGGTCTCGTGGCCGACGCGGCCGTGACCCTGGCCCACGCGCTCCCGGGTGCCCGGTTCCTGCCGGCGCTCCGGCGGGGCAACGTGCTCGGGGCGATCGACATGGGCATGGGCCCCGGCCTGCTCCCCGGTCGGGTGGGTCTGGAGGAAGGCCGGGCCTGGTTCACCGACGCCTGGGGATCGGTGCCCTCGGGCCGCGGCCTCGACGCCCGGGCCATGCTGGCGGCCCTCGCCGACGACGACCCGGGCAAGCCGGAGGCCCTGGTGGTGCTGGGCGCCGACCCCCTGTCCGACTTCCCCGACCGGGCCATGGCCGACCGGGCGCTCGACGCCGCCACGTTCGTGGTCGCCGTGGCCTCGACTCCGGGCCCGGTCGTGGACCGGGCCGACGTGGTGCTCCCGGCTGCTGCCACCCACGAGCGCTCCGGTACGACGACGAACATCGAGGGCCGGGTGAGCCGGGTCGCCCAGAAGCTGGTCCCTCCCGGCCAGGCCTGGGCCGACTGGATGATCGCCGTGGAGCTCGCCGCTCACCTGGGCTGCGAGCTCGCCCCCGAATCGGTGCCCGCGACATGGGACGAGATCGAGCGCGTGGCACCGGCCCATCGCGGCCTGACCCACGTCGTGCTCGATGCCCGGGGAGCGGAGGACGGCGTGGTCGTGCCCCTCGACCCGACGTCGGAGCGACGACCGGTGCCGGCCCTGCTCGACCCCGTCGCCTTCCCGGGGATCGAGTCCGTGGAGCGTCAGGGGGCACCGCCGCGGGCAGGATTGGCCGAACCGCCGATGCCGACCGGGGACATCGGCGCTGGTCCCACGACGGACGCCGATCCGGAGAGCACGGCACGGCCGCCGATGCTGACCGTGCCCGTTCGGATCGCCGCCCCCCACGTGGCCCCGACCGACGCCTACACTCACCGCCTGACGGTCGGGCGCCGGCTCTACGATCTCGGTGACGCCGTGTCCTCGTCCCCGTCGCTGGGGCGCCTGGTGGAGGCCACTGCCCTCCGGGCGAACCCCCACGACCTCGACGACCTCGGCGTCGGGCCCGGCGAACGGGTCCTTCTCCGGACGGCGACGACGAGCGTCGAGGTCGTTGTCGCCGCGGACGCGATGCTTCCCCGCAACGTCGTCGCCGCAGACTGGAACGTGTCCTTGGGCGAGGTGACGGCGGGCACGCTCGTCGACGGGCGCCAGCCCATCGTCGAGGTCAGGCTGGAGTCGCTCCGGTGACCGGCGCCGCACTCCATCCCCTGTTCGCCGCCGGCGATCCTCTCTACGTCCACGGGGTCGACCTGGCGGTCTTCGTCATCGTCCTGATCAAGGCCGTCGTCGTCTTCGCCGCCCTCATGGTCTCGGTCATGCTCATGATCTGGTTCGAGCGCAAGGTGATCTCGGACATGCAGAGCCGCATCGGGCCGAACCGGGCCGGTCCGTTCGGCGTCATGCAGACCCTGGCCGACGGGATCAAGCTCTTCTTCAAGGAAGACCTGATCCCCGAGCGCTCGGACCGCGCCATCTTCAAGCTGGCGCCCTACCTGACGATCATCCCCGCCTTCCTCGCCTTTGCCATCGTCCCCGTCGGGGGCAAGGTCACCGTGGCCGGCCACACCTTCTTGCTCCAGCTGGCCGATCCCCCCATGGGGATCCTCTTCCTGCTCGCCATGTCGGCGATCGGGGTCTACGGCGTGATGCTGGCAGGGTGGTCGTCGGGGTCGAAGTACCCGTTGCTCGGCTCGGTCCGGGCGTCGGCCCAGATGATCTCCTACGAAGCCGCCCTGGGGCTCAGCATCGTGATGGTGGTCCTCGTCACGGGCTCGCTCAGCACCCGGGCCATCGTCGACGCCCAAGCACTCCACGCCTGGCAGTGGAACGCCGTGCGGCTCGGTGTCGTGCCCTTCCTCATCTTCTTCGTGGCGATCGTGGCCGAGACCCACCGGCCGCCCTTCGACCTGACCGAAGCCGAGTCGGAGCTGGTCGGAGGATTCCACACGGAGTACTCGTCGATCCGCTTCGCCCTCTTCTTCCTGGCCGAGTTCATGAACACGATCACGATGTCGGCCATCGTCGTGACACTGTTCCTGGGCGGGCCCGACGGCCCGGCGCCGCACATCCCCCACACCCAGTGGCTCTGGCCCATCCTCTGGTTCCTGGGGAAGACCATCGTCTTCCTGTTCGTCTTCGTATGGCTCCGGGCCGCCCTCCCCCGGATGCGCTACGACCAGCTCATGGACCTGGGCTGGAAACGGCTCATCCCCCTGTCGCTGGGATGGCTCATGATGATCGCCGGGTTCCTCATCGACGCCTGGTGGGGCCTGGCCGTCACCGCCGCCGTGGTGGTGGGCGGTGCCCTCATGATGCGGGCGTTCTCGATCGGAGCGGAGCGGGAGTCTGAGCGGGCGATCATCCCCCCGGTGGGCGTCCGGCTCTGGCACCGTCCGCCGGCCACGGCGTCCCGAGCAACGGCCGGGACCACGGCGTTCCCGGAGAGCGAGGCGTGATGCCCGACGAAGGACCCCCCCGCCAGCGCCAGCACTTCCTCGGTGGCTTCAAGCTCACCCTGGAGCACCTCGGCCGCCTCCCGGTGACGCGGCAGTACCCCGAGGAGAAGCGGCCCAAGCAGCCGCGCCAGCACGGACGCCACGTGCTCAACCGGTACGAGGACGGGATGGAGAAGTGCATCGGCTGCGAGCTGTGTGCCGGGGTCTGCCCGGCGGACTGCATCTACGTGCGCGGTCTGGACAACCCCCCCGACCATCCGGTCTCGCCCGGCGAGCGTTACGGCTACGTCTACGAGATCAACTTCCTCCGGTGCATCCACTGCGACATGTGCGTCGAGGCGTGCCCGACCGAGGCCATCACCGAGTCGAAGCTCTTCGAGTTCTCCTTCACGAACCGGAACGATGCCATCTACACCAAGCGCGAGCTCCTCGTCGACGACGAGGGCCGGCCCCGTCACCAGCCGTGGGAGGACTGGCGCGAAGACGACGATCTCTACACTTCGGGCTGGATGCGGGCCACGTCGCCCTCGGGCGATGCCAGCTTCGAAGGTGAGGTCCAGTGGTCCGGCGAGCTGGGCTACGGGACGCGCACCCCCGAGGGAGGGCAGAGCGGGCGGCGTGACGACGCTGCCACCGGCTCGAAGGAGCTCCGGGTCACCCTGGAGCGCCACCTGATCCCGGCCGACGTGCCGGCGGCCAAGCGTGGTCCTCGCGGGGCTCTGGGTCGGATGCGCGAGAAGGCAGAGCGGTTCGCCCCGGGTGCCGGGCGCAAGCACCGGGCCGCGGCCACCCGGGCCCACGCCGGCGCGCTGGAGCGGGCCGGGAGCGGGGATCCCGAGAGGCGTTCGTCGTGAGGACACCTGCCGCCGCCGCGCTGCCCAGCCGCGCCCTCGGGGTTGCACACAGCGTCCTGGCGGGCCACCGGGCCGGGCTCCACACGACCCTGGCGGTCCATACGACCCTGGCGGCGGTGAGCGCCACGGGTGTGACCGCGACCCGCGCCTCGACGGTGGACGTGGTCACCTTCGTGATCGCGGCGGCCGCCGTCCTCATCGGGGCTGTTGGTGTCGTGCTGTCCCGGCATCCCGTCCACGCGGCGTTGATGCTGGTCATGACCTTGTTCGGGATCGCCGTGCTGTTCCTCTTGCAGCGCGACGACTTCCTCGCCGCCATCCAGGTCATCGTCTACGCCGGCGCCATCGTGGTGCTGTTCTTGTTCGTGATCATGTTCCTCGGTGTCGACCGGCAGGAGAACATCAGGGCTGAGCCGCTTCGGGGCCAGCGTCCGCTCGCCATCGTCCTGGTGGTGCTCGGGGCAGCCGGCGTCCTCATCCTGGGGTTGGTCTCCCACTGGGCCACGGGTGCTCCCGAGGTGGCGGGGGCGGCGAACGGTCCCGGCAGCAACGTCGCCAAGCTGGGGAAGTCGGTGTTCACCACCTACCTGTTCCCCTTCGAGATCACCTCCGCGCTCCTGGTCATCGCCGTGGTCGCCGCCGTGGTCCTCGCCCGTCGCCCGCCGGGCACCGGCGACGTCGACGAACCGGACGCCGCCACCGGGGACCGGACGGTCGCATACGAAGAGGCCGAGGA
>DAHXOA010000097.1 GCA_027365145.1 Acidimicrobiaceae bacterium
GGCGCCGGGCACGGCGTCGACATTGACGAGGACGAGCGGAACCCCCAGGACGACGGCCGCGGCCGCGGCCGGGATGCTGGCGTAGCCGCCCACGGAGACCACGACGGCCGGCCGCCGGCGTGCCACCAGGGCGGTCCCGACCACCACGGCCCAGGCCAGGTGAGCCAGCGCGCCGGCGTTCTGGGCCAGCGCGCCGGGTGCGACGCTCCGGCGGACACCGCGTCCGGGCAGCAGAGTGAAGGGAAAGCCCCGCGTCGCCAGCACCGTGCGATCCTGGCCCCGACGCGAGCCCACGAACTCGATGTCGCCACGGTCATGGCCGGCTTCCACCAGGGCATCGGCGATGGCAAGGGCCGGCTGGAGATGGCCGGCCGTGCCGCCACCGGCGATGATCGCCCACCTCGTGTGACCCACTCCACTCACCGGCGACGGTCGAGCGCCACGAGACGGAACGGCGAACGCTCCTGGCCGGCGATGTTGACGAGGATCCCCATGGCGGCCATGAGGATGACCAGGGACGAGCCGCCGTAGGAGATGAACGGGAGGGGGATGCCGGTGACCGGGAGCATCCCGATCACCGCACCGATGTTGATCACCGCCTGGCTGATGGTCCAGGTCGTGATCCCGACGGCGAGCAGGCTCCCGAAGCGGTCCGGGGCGACCTGGGCGACCTTCAACCCGAACCATGCCAGGGCGAAGAACAGCACGATCACGAGCACGGCCCCGACCAGTCCCAGCTCCTCCCCGATGACCGAGAAGATGAAATCGGTGTGGGCGTTGGGCAGCAGTCCCCACTTCTCCCGGCTCCCACCGAGGCCGAGGCCGAGAAGGTGACCGGATCCGAGCCCGATCAACGACTGGAACACCTGGTAGCCGGATCCCGCCCGGTCGGCCGCCGGGTGCAAGAAGGACAGGATGCGGTCCCTGCGGTACGGGTCGGCGAGTCCGAAGACGACCGCCAGCACGGCGAAGCCCGCCAGGACCTTCACCATCGGCCGCAGTGGGACACCCCCCATGAAGAGCATCCCGAACGCCACACAGCACAGGACGAAGGCCGTGCCCATGTCGGGTTGCTTCAAGATGAGCCCGGCCGAGACGCCGAGCACGACGAGCACCGGTACAAGGACCGCCCTAGGGTTGCCGAGGTGGGCCACGCGCCGGGTCAGGAGATCGGCGACGAAGACGATCAACGCCAGGTTCATGAGCTCCGACGGCTGGATCCTGAGCAGGCCGAACCCGATCCACCGGGACGATCCGCCCGCGGTCACGCCCAGGTGGGGCACGAGCACCACGAGCAGCAGGACGATCGTCCCGCCGAGTAGCGGCTTTCTCAGGGCGCGCCACTTGCGGTAGTCGATCCGGGCCAGCACGCCCATAGCCAGGCCACCGATCGCGATCCACAGCACCTGCTCGCCCAGGATCATCCACGGGGTGCGGTAGAGGTCCATGGAGACGACCGGCGACGCGGTGCCGACCATGACGAGCCCGACGAGGCAGAGCGCGGCGACCACCACCACGAGGCCCGTCCGCACCGGGATCCGCCCAGGGAGACCGCCGGCTGCCGGGCGGGCACGGTCGGGGCGGGACGGGCGATCACCGGCGAGACCGGAGCCGGTCGGGAGGGCGCCGGCCGGACCCGATCCCGCAGGCACGGCGACTCGGGGTGCCGGCCGTCCGCCGGGACGGCCCGGTGGGACCAGACGGCCACCGGGCACGGCTCGACCACCCGCTGGCCGGCGCGAAGTCGTCGGTGCCGCCGTTCGGTCAGCCACGCTGCTCTCCCTCCTGGATCGCGCCTTCGGGCGTCGGCGGCGGACCGGGTCGCCCACGGACGGCGCCAGTCTCCCTCACCGCGCCGCCCCTGAGGGGGGATCCCGGAGCGATCACCGCCATCACCCCACCCTCGCGACCAGGTAGCCGCCGTAGAAGATCCCGAGCCCCAGGGCGGCAAAGAGGCCGGCCAGGATCCAGAACCGCACGATCACCGTCGTCTCCGGCCAGCCACCGAGCTCGAAGTGGTGGTGGAGCGGGGCCATCCGGAAGACCCGGCGGTGGAACACCCGGTAGCTCACCACCTGGATGACGACCGACAACGTCACGATGACGAACAGACCGCCGATCACCGCCAGCAAGAGCTGGATATCCATGAGGAGGCAGAGTGCCCCGAGTGCCGCCCCGATCGAGAGGGAGCCCGTGTCGCCCATGAAGATCTTCGCCGGTGCGGCGTTCCACCACAGGAAGCCGAGGCTGGCACCGGCGAGCGCGACGGCGAAGAGCGCGAGGTCGAGAGCCGCGTTCACGTGGTAGATGGAGAAGTGGCGGTACTGCCAGTAGCCGATGATCGCCAGGCAGGCGAAGCAGAACGTGGACGATCCCGCCGCCAGGCCGTCGAGACCGTCGGTCAGGTTGACGGCGTTCGCACTCCCGACCACGATCGCCGTGGCCCAGCACACCCAGAGGCCCGTCCCCAGGTGGACACCACCGAAGTCCACACGCGTGAACGACAGCGTGGTCGACGTGTGGGCCCACAATGCGGCGAGCAACGAGAACGCCAGGCCCAGCACCACCTGGGAACCGAACTTCCATCGTTTGTTGAGGCCGAGGCTCCGGTGATTGCGGACCTTGATCAGGTCGTCGGCGAACCCGATGGCCGCGGCACCGGCGATCACCCCCACGACCAAGATCCCGGCCCGGCTGAACCGGAGGTCGGGGATGAGGTGGGCGACCAGGTAGCCGAGGATGGCGGCGCTGGCCAGGGCGATGCCCCCCATGGTCGGCGTGCCGGCCTTCGTCAGGTGCACCTGGGGTCCGTCGTCGCGGATCTGCTGGCCGATCCCGTGACGGGCCAGCCATCGCAGGAGCACCGGCGTGGTCACGACGGCGACCCACAGCGCTGCGCCTCCGGCGGTCATCAGCGCGATCACGACGCCGCCTGACTGTCGTCCGGACCCCTCCGGCCCGGCGCCGGGGTGGGCATCCCCCGGCGCGCCAGGGCACCGGCGACCTCGACCCGGTCGTCGAACGGGAGGCGGGCCTCACCGACCACCTGGACGGACTCGGCACCCTTCCCGGCGACGACCACCACGTCGCCGGGCGCCGCCCGGTCGACGGCCAGCGCGATGGCGCGCCTGCGGTCGGGCTCGACGACGACGTCGCACCCGCCGGGGATGCCGGCCAAGATCTCGTCGATGATCCTCCGAGGGTCCTCGTGGCGGGGATTGTCCGTGGTGACGACGACCACGTCGGCGTGGCGCGCCACGACCTCACCCATGATCGGGCGCTTCTCCCGGTCCCGGTCGCCGCCCGCCCCGAAGACGCAGAGCACGCGTCCGCCGTCGTGGAGCTCCCCGACGGCGGCCAGGAGGTGGGCGAGGCCCAGCGGCGTGTGGGCGAAGTCGACGATGGCGGTCAGCGGTGGCCCGGCCTCGACGACCTCCATGCGCCCGGGCACGCCGGGACACGACTCGAGGCCGGCGACGACCTCCTGGTCGTCGAGGCCGAGCTGCGAGGCGACGGTGGCGGCGACGAGGGCGTTGGCGACGTTGAACGTCCCGGCGTGGTGGAGGCGCACGGGACGGCCGCGCCAGGAAAAGCGCGACCCGTCGAGCCGGAGCTCGAGCCCGGCCACCTCTTCCATCGACACCCGCGCCACCGGGAGCTCCGGTGTCGACCCGCTCGCCAACCGGTCGGCCAGGCGGCGCCCCCAGGGATCGTCCACGTCGATGACCGCGCACCGGGCCCGGTCCGACGTGAAGAGCGAGGCCTTGGCCTCGAAGTACGCCTCCATGGTGCCGTGGTAGTCCAGGTGGTCGTGGCTCAGGTTCGTGAACGCGGCGACGTCGAAGCGGAGACCCTCGATGCGGCCCTCGGCCAGCGCATGTGACGACACCTCCATCACTGCCGCGGCCCGACCCTCCTCGACGAAACGGGCCAGCCGCTCCTGGACCACCGGCGCCTCCGGGGTCGTCCGCTCACCCTGGAGTGTCCCGATGACGCCGGCCGGACGACCGGCTGCACCCAGGATGGCCGCGACCATCGCCGCCACCGTGGTCTTCCCGTCGGTACCCGTGATCCCGACCATCTGGAGCCGGCGGGCAGGATGGCCGTGGAGGGCCGCCGCCGCCGCCGCCATCGCCTTGCGGACCCCGCCCCTCCCCACGAGTACCTGGGGGACGTCCGCATCGACGAGGTGCTCGCAGAGCACGGCGACGGCACCGCGCGCCACCGCTTCGGCGGCGAAGGCGTGACCGTCGACCTGGTGGCCCGGCACGCAGCAGAACAGCGCGCCCGGGAGGACCCGACGGCTGTCGAGCTCGACGGACCGGACGTCGAGACCACCGAGGTCACCGCGTACCTCGTCGAACTCGACGTCGTTCAACACGCGGGTCATCTGCACAGGTCTCTGGGTCCTGGCGCCGCCATCCTCACGGACCTTCCGTGGTGACGGCTGCCGGAACCGAGATGGTACCCCGGCCACCGAGCGGGTTCGGCGAGACGGTCACCGACGGTGCCGCGGTGGTCCCGACGCCGTAGTGACGGAGCGCCCAGCCCATGATCGACGAGAACACGGGCGCGACGACGGCGCCGCCGTAGACCGGCGTGGGATGGTCGGGCACCTGGAGCGCAGTGACTCCATCGGCCTGCCCGATCGGCGTCGACCCGATGGCGCTCGCCGTCCAGGTCGAGAGCCCCGGGAGCACCGGCACCCGACCGTCGCGGTCGTAGATCCCGCCACGGTCAGTGGGGATCGTCAACTGCTCACGGAGCTGGCCGACCGAGAGTACGGTGTCGTGCCCGTGGGATCCCACCTGGATCGCGACCAGTCCGACCGAGAACACGACAAGCACCAGCGCGGCCGCGATGCCAACAGCGCGCGCTCGCCGGACCAGCAGCGCCCGGGCGGTCACTGCTGGGGAGCGTCGGTCACGGCCGGGGGCGACGAGGCACCGGCGTTGCCGGTGGTCGGCACCGGGAGGGGCACCCCCAGGGATACCTGAGGCAGCTCGGAGATGCCACCGGCCGGCGCCATTCCCAGCTGCGTTGCCACCGCCACCACCCGGGTGGGCGCCGACTGCTCGGCGATCGAGAGCTCCAGACGGCCGTGCTCCGCCTGGGCCGCGGTGATCTGGGCGTCGATGCCCGACAGGCGGACCTGGCCCTGGTCGACGACTGCATCGGCGACGACGACCGACATCAGGCTGCCGATCACCAGGGTCACTGCCACCGCCACCAGGATCCTCGAACCAGCGACGTGCCGGAGGGGACGGCGCCGGGCTCGCCGGACGGGAGCGACAACCCGGAGTGGCGGGCGGCGAGGGCGGGCGACGCCAGGAGTACTCGGGCGACCGAGGCCGCGTCGTTCCGGGCTTGCCCCGGAGAGCGGCGCCATCACGCGACCTGTCCGCCGGACAGCTGGGCTGGATCATCGGGCTCGATCCGCTCGATCACGCGAAGTCGAGCGGGCTCGGACCTGCGGTTCCGCTCCACCTCGGCGGGTCGGGGTCGGCGGGCACCGCGGTAGACCAATCGGTACTCCACCACCGCGCCACACGCGCAGGGCAGTCCAGGAGGGCACTCGCATCCGCCGGTTGCGGCCCGGTGGAACAGCGCCTTCGTGAGCCGGTCCTCACCGGAGTGGTAGGCGAGCACGAGACAGCGGCCGCCCGGTCGGAGCAGCGCAAGCGCGGCGCCGAGCGCCACCGCGAGTTGATCGGTCTCCTCGTTCACGGCGATCCTGATGGCCTGGAACACGCGGCGTGCCGGATGCCCCCCGGTCCTGCGAGCGGCGGCCGGCACGGCCTGACGTACCACCTCGGCGAGCTCGCCGGTCGTGCGGATCGGGCGGGCGGCGACGATTGCCCGGGCGATGCGACGGGCGAAGCGCCCCTCCCCGTTCTCGGCGAACATCGTGGCCAGCTCTCGCTCGTCTGCCGTGTTGACCAGATCGGCGGCCGTCGGACCGCCCGTGGGGTCCATGCGCATGTCGAGCGGCGCGTCGCTCCGGTACGAGAAGCCGCGTTCACCCCTGTCGAGCTGCGGGGAGCTCACGCCGAGGTCGAACAGGACGCCGGAGACGACCGGCTCGGCGTGGCGGGACTCCTGGACACTCCGGACCACCTCGTCGAGCAGGTCGAACCGGGATCGGCGGACGATCGCCCGGTCGCCGAAGGGCGCCAGGACCCGTGTCGCTGCCGCCACGGCGTCGGGATCTCTGTCGAGGCCGAGCACCGCCAGGTGGCCGAGCCGCCCGAGAACGAGCGATGCGTGGCCGCCGGCGCCGAGCGTGGCGTCGACAACCAGCCCCGGTGGGACCGGAGCCAGGAGCTCGACCACTTCGTCGGCCATCACGGGATCGTGGTGGAATGCCTGGCTCATCTGCAGCCCCCCGTCCGGCAACACGACTGCGGGTGGGTGACCCGAGTGACCATCCCGGAAGTAGGCGGAGGAGAGAACTCCCAGGGGTCCGGGCGGGGGGCTGCACATGGGCCAGACGGGCGCGACTCGGTCGCGATGCCGGGCGATCGCTGTCTCGGGGATACCGAGCAGTGCCGGGAGGGTAGGGACGACACGGAGGTGATCGGACCCCGTCAATCGTCCGCGCCGGAGCTCAAGCGCGACTCGTCCGGTAGGACCTTCTCCGCCCACAGGGCGGGGCTCCAGAGCTCCACCCGGTCGATCGCCCCATGCACGAGCACGTCGCTCTCCAACCCGGCGAAATCCCGGAGGTGGAGCGGGATCGCCATCCGCCCCTGACGGTCGGCCTCCACCTCTTGGGAGCTCGAGGCCCACAATCGTGCAAGGTTCCGGTCGCTCCGACCGGCCGCCGCGTGACGCTGCATGGTCTCCATCTGCTGGTCGAACTCGTCGGGTGTCCAGAGCGCCAGGCATCCGTCCTGGTAGGGAGTGAGGTACCCCCCCCGGTCGAACGAGGCGCGGAACTTCGCCGGAAGGATCACCCTTCCCTTCTCGTCGAGCGAGTGCTCGTACCTTCCGAAGAACCGTGCCACTGGCGCTTGCTCCCACGACGCTCCCCGCAGTGCCCTGGACGCCTCAGGCGGTCGTCCTCCCTTTTGCACCACTTCGCGCCACTTTATGCCCCTATCCCCCACCCGTCAACCACCGCGGCACATCTCCCCGCTCGGTCGTGCGCGTCCGAGCCCGGTCCGGGCGGAGTCGGCCGGGATGGGGCCGGAATCCTGACCTCAGGATGCAGTCGACACCTCAGGACTCGGCAGGGCAGCGAGAAGGGCAGCGCAGCCCGTGCTCAGGGCAGGGAGGAGGGCAGGGCAGCGAGGAGGGCAGCGGGCAGATCGACACCCGATCCGACCCCCCAACCATCCAACCCGGCCGCCGCCGGCCCCAAATCCTGGAGCGCCCGCGCCCGCTCGTCGTCGGTGACCGCGAGCACGTCGACGAGCGGACCCGGATCCCAGCGCACGTAGACGGCGCCGTGGAACCAGGCGCCGCGCCTGGTCCGTCGCTGGGCCAGGCCGACCAGCTTCCGGCCGTCTGGGGCCAAGACCTCACCGGCGCCGATGCCGCCGAAGCACACGAGAGACGCCCATACGGTGGTCGCCACCGATCGCCCCCGGTGCACCTCCAGGCCGTCGACGCCGAGCTCCTCCAAGGCGCGACACCACGCCGCTCCCACCCACTCGAACGACACGGTGACGTCGTCCACCCAGAGCGCGTCGTCCCTCGGGAGCCAGAGGTCGATCCAGGCCGGGTCGTCCGGCGCCACCCACACCGCACCGCCGCCGGACCGCCGCCGTGCCAGCACCGCTCCGCCCCGTGCCAGCCGCACCCGGTCGACCGCCGCGTCCCCCTGGGTGGACCCTAGGACCACCGTCGGCCAATCCGGCCGGCACACCGCCACGCGCCGGGAGCCGGGATCGTCCTCGACCTCCGGCCATGCAGCGTGGAGCGCCGACGCTGGGCCCGTGCGGTGGTCGACCTCCCACCGACCACCCATCACGACGGCCAGGGAAGAGAGACGGATCCAGCCATTGGAGAAATCACGCGACCACTCTTCTCGACCGGAAGCACGCGCGGCCACACCAATCCACCCCGGGCCCGCGTCTTACGACGCGACGGCCGGAGCCATCCACCGGAGCTCTCCGAGGTACGTCGTCCACGACGCGTCCACCGTCCCGGAAAGCGCGAGCAGCTGGACCCGGTGGCGGGGAGCAACCGGCGTCGACCGGAGGACCATCCCCGCCTCACCAGGCAGACGATCTTCCTTCCGGGAGTTGCATCGGCGGCAGGCGGCCACGACGTTCTCCCAGCTGTGAGGACCTCCCCGGCTCCGGGGGATCACGTGGTCCAGGTTCTCGGCGGCGGCGCCGCAGTACTGGCATCGGGCACCGTCTCGGGCGAACACCGTGCGCCGGTTGACCGCGACCCGGGAGTGGTGGGGAACCGCGACGTACCGGATCAGCCGCACCACCGAAGGCTCAGGGACCTGGAGGCGTGGCGAGCGGATGACCCGGTCCGTGGCGTGCACCGTCTCGGCCTTGGTGCCGAGCACCAGCAGGACGGCGCGTCGCGTCGAGACGATGCCCAGCGGCTCGAACGTCGCGTTCAGCACCAACGCCCTACGGGCGGGCGGCTGGCGTTCGGCGACCGACTCCGGCCGACCGTCGCTTCCGGGCACCACCCGTCGCTCCATCGGGGTCGAATCTACTTCCTGCAGCCGTCACCCTGAAGGAGGGCGGCCACCGGCGCGGCCCGGAGGCCTGCGGCCACCGGCGCGTGACCACTCGACGAACGAGACGACATCGGCGGGCCGGGGCCGGGCATCGGGAGCACCGTAGGCGGTGACCATTCGGAACGCCCACAGCTCGGCATCGGGGAGCGGCAGGAAGGGCCACCGGCGCCACCACGCCGTCGGCGCCAGGCGCCAGGCCGCCATCAGCGCTGCAGCCCAGAGGTCGGGTCGCCGGAGGAGCGCGCCTGCCACCTCGCCCAGCTCGCCGACGCCGACCCGGGCGCGCCTCATCTGAGCGGACGCACGGCGCCTGCCGGGGATTGGGTCGGTCCCGCCGCGACCGGTCGTGGCCGTGCCCCGGCGGGGTCGGACCGTCGGGCCAGGGCAGCCGCGCCGACCAGCGGCCCGTCCTTGCCGAGATCGGCCGGGATGATCGTCGTGCCACGGGAGAAGTCCAACCGACAGAGCTGGTCGAGCTCGGTCTGGGCGGCCACGAAGAAGGGTTCGCCGAAACCGAGGGCCACGGACCCGGCCACCACGGCCAGCCGGAGATCGAGGAGGTTTGCCACCGATGCCACCGCCCGCCCGACCAGTCTCCCTGACCGTCGACGCACGGCGAGATCGGCTTCGGCCGGTGGCCGCCCGGTGAGGGCCTGGATCGACGGGCCCGACACCTCGGCCTCCAGGCATCCCTGGGCGCCGCAGGCGCACCGCCGTCCGCCGGGCTCGACGATGACATGCCCGATGTGGCCGGCGTTGCCCGCTGCGCCGTCCAGGAGCCTGCCGTCGACCACCAGGCCACCGCCAACCCCGGTCGAGACGACCATAGCCAGGTAGTTGGCCTGCCCGACGGCGGCGCCACACCACCCCTCCCCGAGGGCAAGTGCCTTGGCGTCGTTGTCGACCACCACTGGGACCCCGACGTGCGCGGCCAGTCTCGATCGCAACGGGAACCCTCGCCATGCAGGGATGTTGAGCGGCGAGACCGCCTCGCCGCCAGCCGCCATCGGACCCCCGCACCCGACCCCGCATGCCGAAACGCTGGCCGCTGCCTCCGACACCACACCGTCGACGACGCCGGCCACCGCCCCGAACACCTCCTCCGGGTCCGAGGTGACCGGAGTCGCCACCGCACGACGGTGGCGAACGTCCCCCTCCACACCGACGATCGCCGCCGCCAGCTTCGACCCCCCGATGTCCACCGCCAGGAGATCGGCCTCGCGGCGACTGGCCAGATGCGCCGCCCTACTCCTCGTGGTGGAAGCGACCACGCATCCAGTCCCGTGGTTCGCGTGGCGCATCAGCACTGCGGTTGTGGAGGGAGCGCGAAAGGTCGTCGATCCCAGCCCGCCCCATGCGCCGGGCGTTAGTGGCGAAGACCATTGCCGCCAGGAACATCACGACCACACCCAGGAAGCCGAGCGCCACGGACGAGGTGAAGGTCACGATCATGAACGCCAGTCCGGCCACGAACACCAGTCCCGACCACACGCAGTGCCTGCCGGCGTGCCGATATACGGTCTCGGAGCGCACCCGCTCGGCGAAGTCCGGGTCCTCCTTGTAGAGGGACTGCTCCAGCTGGTGGAGAATCCGCTGCTCATGCTCTGATAGCGGCACCGTCCCCTCCCGTCCTGACATGCTGCACCCGTTGTGTCGACACCATCACCATGATCGCGCACCTCTGGCCGTCAAGCATCGCGCGTCCCGCCCCCGTCCGCCAACCATCCCTGCTGCTCGCACGAGTCCCCTACTGCTTGGTCAACCACTTGGTCGACCACCCGCGATCGGAAGCCGTTCCCCCCGGTGCCGATGGCCTGCTCGCCGAACCGCGAGCGGATCCCGTCCACACTCCCGGCGATGCCTGACCAGGCGATCTGGAGCCGGAGGGCTTCACCGTCCAGGTCGGTCGTCGCCGGAGCCGATGTCCGACGCGGTCCATCCGCGCCCGGCACAAGCTCCCCGCACGGGCGCACACCTGTTCGTGCATCCTCCATCCCGGGCAACGTCGGCTGCGTCGCATCGGGTCCGGTGAGCCCCGAGAGCGACACCCCGACCAGCCGGACCCCTCGCTCGACGTCGACCGCATCGAGGAGCCCGGCTGCCACGGCGGCCACGGCCGGCGCCGTGTCGAGCGGTGTCGCCGTCGTGTGGGACCGGGTGATCGTGGTGAAGTCGCCGAAACGGATCTTCACCGTGACGCACCGGGCCGCGACTCCTGCCGTCCGGATCTGGCGAACCGCCCGGTCGACCAGGGACGCCAACGCCGTGTGCACCTCGTGACGCCGGGCGACGTCCCGGGGGAACGTCGTCTCCCGGCCCATCGACACGACTGGTCGGGACGGGACGACGGGACGCGGATCGCGCCCGTTGGCCAGCTCCACCAGGCGTGATCCATGCGTTGCCCCCACGAGCCGCCTCACCGTGAGCGGGTCGGTATCGGCCAGCGCCCCAACGGTCGTGATCCCGTAGCTCACCAGGCGCCTGGCGGTCACCGGCCCGACCCCCCACAACGCGGTGACGGGCAACCCCACCAGGAACATCCGTTCGCCGCCCGAGGGAACTGCGACCACACCGGCACCCGGGCGCACGCCGGCCCGGGTGGCCACCGGCTTGGCCGCTTCGGACGCCAACTTGGCGACCAGTTTGTTCCCGGCCACACCCACCGAACAGGTGAGACCCAGCTGCTCGCGCACCTCACGCCTGATCCGATGCGCGATGCCGACCGGGTCACCGAGCAGGCGCCGAGCCGCCGTCACATCCAAGAACGCCTCGTCCAGGGCGATGCCCTCGACGAGCGGCGTCACTGCCTCGAGGATCCGGTGGAGCCGCTCGCTCTGCTCGGAGTACCTCCAGTACCGTCCCTCGACGAACACCGCATGCGGGCAGAGCCCGCGCGCCACGAACGACGGCATCGCCGAGTGGACACCGTAGACCCGCGCTTCATAGGTGCAGGCGGCCACCACCCCGCGCCGGCCGGCCCCGCCCACGATCACGGGTTTCCCCCGTAACGCGGGATCATCGAGCACCTCCACCGCCGCAAAGAAGGCGTCCATGTCGACGTGGATCACCACCCGGGCACCGGGGTCGCGCCCGTGACCATGCCGACGGTCGTCCGGCGTTCCTGGACGGGAGCCCGGCCGGGCGCTCCGGGCGTCGGATCGTTCACCCACCGGTGGAACCCAGCCGGAGCCGCCGGTAGGCCTCGGCGAAGGCCACGCCGACCTCCGCCCCCGTCCTCTCCGCCCCCAGGCGGACCGCCGCTCGGGCCTGGGACCCACCGTCGGGGAACTGGCTGAGGTGACATCCGACCGCTTCGTCCTTGCGGGAGATCGAAGCGGAGATGTCCACCCAGACATCGGGGTCGAGGGTGCCCGACAGGAGGACCGCCGCGACCTGGTGCGGTGGTCCGGCTTCGGGATAGTAAAGCGGGAGTGCCGCCGCCGGCGCCGCCGCGTCGAGCACGGCCCAACCGCACGCCCGGTGGTCGCGGTGGTTGAAGTACTCCTGGCCGAAGAAGACGGCGGTCGGATCAGGGCACAGGACCACCTCGGGACGCCGGCGGCGGATCACCTCGACCAGCCGCGGGCGCAGTGTCGCCACGTCGGCCAACTCACCGTCCGCATAACCCAGGTGCTCCACGTGAGA
The DNA here is from genome assembly GCA_027365145.1 of Acidimicrobiaceae bacterium. Classification (GTDB taxonomy): domain Bacteria; phylum Actinomycetota; class Acidimicrobiia; order Acidimicrobiales; family RAAP-2; genus JAKADK01. The sequence continues at coordinate 12,353 of DAHXOA010000097.1, forward strand.
CACGCCCAGCACGGCGGCAGCCCGCTCCGACTCCACTGACCGCCGCTCCGCCAGCGCCACACCGTCGGCGCACGGGTCATTCGTGCCCTTCCCGCCGTCGGTGCACACAACGACAGTGACCTCGCAGCCCGACTCGGACCACAGCGCTACCGTGCCCCCGCACGACACGTCGGGATCATCCGGGTGAGCGTAGATCGCGACCGCGCTGGTGGGGATCCGTCGGAACAGCTCTGGCACGTGTCAGGACCTGCTGTTCGGGGGCGGCGGACCGCCCTTCGGTGCCGTCGTCTTCGTCAACAGGCCGACCTCGCGCTCGAAGTCGTCGAGGCGTTCGAACCCCTTGTAGACGCTGGCGAACCGGAGATAGGCGACGTCGTCGAGGCCCCTCAGTCGCTCGAGAACTGCCACACCGACCTCCTGGGACGTGGCGTCCCGGCCCAGGTCACGAAGGAACTCCTCGACCTCCTGCGCCACCGCCACCAGCGCCGCTTCCCCGACCGGCCGGTTCTTCGTGGCGGAGCGCAATCCGGCGACCACCTTCGACCGGTCGAACGTCTCGCGGAGGCCCGAGCGTTTCACCACGGTGAGCGGTACCTCTTCAATCCGCTCGAAGGTCGTATACCGGCGCCCGCACCGACCGCACTCCCGGCGCCGCCTGATGGCAGCACCGTCCTCGGCGACGCGGGAGTCGACCACCCGGTCGTCGTCCACCAGACACTGTGGGCACCTCACGACGTGAGGTTAGGGCGGATCGCGCCCAGGCTGGGCGATGGGGACACACGTAGTGCCGCTCTCCCGTCCCGGCCTGCCGGGCACTCCGTGGATCAGGGAATGCGGATCCGCTCACCGGGGACGATGGCGTAGGTTCCGGTCTCGGCGTAGAGCCGGGCGACCAGCGGGCGGGGATCTCCGGTCGGGTCGACGCGTGTGGCGATGGTCCACAGCGTGTCTCCGGGCTGCACGACGTAGGTCGCGTCCGTCGAGAGCTGGGCGGGAGCAGAGACAGCTCGCGGCTGGGGAAGGAGGGCGAGGGTCACGACAACGGCCACCACCCCCGCTGCGGCCAGCCGGCGCCGACGCACCTTCGGGCTCACCCTCCGGCGAGCGGCCGGGCGCGGCGTCGCTGCCGGCACGCGCTCCTCTCCGGCGCCCCCCGCCAGGGCGCCCATGCGCACCTCCCCCAAGCCCGGAGCTCCTCCTGCCACCGAGAAGCTCTGCCCGACGGCCTCCGCACCGACGACGAGACGCAGCCGCGGAGCACTCCGAGCCGTCCGAGCCGTCCGCCGAGAGCTCGCTGTGCCTACCGGCTCGTCAGCCCAGACCGCGACCATCACGCCATCTCCCCGATCATCGAACATCCGTTCGCCATAGAGGAAGTGAACCACGAACACCTGTTCGGTGTCAAGGGTCGTGACGAACACGTGTTTGCCATCAGCCCGGCTGGATGCTACGATGATCGAACATCCGTTCGTCTCGCCCGCGGGTAGCCGGCCGGTCCAAGGCCCACCAGTCCGACCCCGGGGGCGGGTTGGCTCGGGGCACGGTCCGACTCTGCTCACGGTGGCCACCGTGAGCAGGCGGGGAGGAACAGCTACCGGAAGGAGTAGGGGGCATGGCACAGGTGCTGACGGTCAAGCGTCGGGCGATTCTCGACTGCATCTCGGCCTCGCTACGTGAGCGGGGTTACCCGCCGTCGGTCCGGGAGATCGGCGAGACGGTGGGCCTCACCTCGTCGTCCACGGTCCACGCCCACCTCGCCGTCCTTCAGCGAGAGGGGTACCTACGTCGAGATCCGACCAAGCCCCGGGCCATCGAAGTGCGCTACGACCCGTCGTCGAAGGTGATGGCCGACGCCCGTCCCATCCGCCACGTGCCGTTGGTCGGCCAGGTCGCCGCCGGTACCGGCGTTCTCGCCCAGGAGAACGTCGAAGAGCTGTTCCCCCTCCCGGAGGACTTCACCGGGACGGGGACGCTGTTCATGCTCCAGGTACGGGGAGATTCGATGGTGAACGCCGGGATCATGGACGGCGACTACGTCGTAGTCCGCCAGCAGCCGACAGCCGATCCGGGGGACGTGGTCGTGGCGGGCATCACCGACGGTGAGGCCACGGTGAAGTACTTCTCCCTCGACGGAGAGATGGTGGTCCTGACCCCGGCCAACGACCGTCTGGAACCCATGCGGTTCGATCCCCCTGAGGTGCAGATCTTCGGGAAGGTCGTCACCGTCCTCCGGAAGCTCTGAGCTCAGGAGCCCGGGCAGCCGGTCCTCGGCCGTTCAGCCGAGACACTCCAACCATGCGGCGACGGTGTCCGCGTACCGGTCCAGCTCGCCGACCGTGATCCGTTCGTCGGGTGTATGTGCCAGCTCCGGATCCCCCGGTCCGAAGTTCGTGGCCGGGACGGCGTGCGCCCAGAACGTGGCGACGTCGCTCCAGCCGAGCTTCGCCCTCGGTGGCCGGCCGGATACCTCGCACAGGAGCGCCAGGAACGGGTGGGTGAGCCCTGGAGGTGCACCGGCCGACCGGTCCGTCCGTTGCCAGGTGTCCTCGGGCTCGAGGTGGGGATCGAGGAGCGCCCGGAGCTCCGCTTCGGCATCATCGGCCGACCGGTCCGGAGCGAACCGGTGGTTCACGGTGACCGTTGCCCGATCAGGTACGACGTTCCCCGCCACACCGCCCTCCACGCCGATCGCCTGGAGCTGCTCCCGGTATTCGCAACCGTCGATCGTCGGGCGCCGCTCCTCGAACGCGGCGATCGACGCCAGCACCGGAACGAGCCGGTGGATGGCGTTACGCCCCATCCACGGCCGGGCGGTGTGGGCCCGGCGACCGGCAACCCCGATGGTGATCCGGAGGGTGCCCTGGCATCCTGCCTCGACGACACCCCCGGTCGGCTCGCCGAGCAGCGCAGCGTCGCCGGCCAGCAGCTCCGGACGTTCCCGCCACAGGCGCACCAGCCCGTTGAACCGGTGCTCCACCTCCTCGCCGGTGTAGAAGCACCAGGTCACATCGACCGCGGGCCCGGTCACGGTGTGGGCAAGGTGGAGAAAGCTCCCGAGCCCGCCCTTCATGTCGGTCGCACCCAGTCCGGAGAGCAGGTCCCCGTCGCGAGAGGGGTGCTCGTTCCCCCCGGCCGGGGGCACGGTATCGAGGTGCCCGGCCAAGACCACGCGCCGCGGCCGGCCAAGCTCGGTGCGCGCCACGACATTGTCGCCGACACGCGTGACCACCAGGCCCGGACACCCACGGAGGGCACGTTCGACGGCGTCCGCCAGCACCGACTCGTGGTGGCTCACCGAGGGAATCGAAAGCAGGTCGGCGGTGATGCCGGCAGGTCCCTTCCCCAGATCCAGCTCGATCACGTGGCGACCCCGTGCTCGCGCAGGATGTCGTTCAGCTGTGCCTTGTCGTGCCGCTCGCCCGGCGTCAGTCGCTTGATCACGAGCGCGCACGGCAGGAAGAACTCGCCGCCCGGGAACGTCCGTCGTCTCGACGCTTGCACCACGACTGACCAGGGAGGGACGTGGCCCCGGGTGAGCTCGTCGCCGCTCTCGGCATCGACGACGGGAATGGAGGGGTTGAGGATCACCCCTTCACCCAGGACGGCGCCCCGCCCGATCCGGGCGCCTTGCGTCACCATGCTGCGGGAGCCGACCATGACGTCGTCTTCGATGACGACCGGCGCAGCCTGCGCCGGTTCGAGCACACCACCGATGCCCACGCCACCCGAAAGGTGGACCCGCGCCCCGATCTGGGCACAGGAGCCGACCGTTGCCCACGTGTCGACCATCGTGTCCTCCCCGACACGGGCCCCGATGTTCACGTAGCTCGGCATGCAGATCACTCCGGGAGCCAGGTACGAACCCCACCGGGCCGACGCGCCGGGGACGACCCGGACACCGCCGGCCCGGAACGACCGCTTCAGCGGCAGCTTGTCCTCGTACTCGAAGGGCCCGACCTCCAGGGTCTCCATGGTCCGGAGCCGGAAGAGCAGGAGGATCGCGTGCTTCAACCACTGGTGGACGATCACCTGGTCGCTGGCCGGATCGACCTCCGCCACCCTCGCCTTCCCGGTGTCGAGCAGGTCGATCGTCTCGGTGACCACGGCGAGGGCGTCGGTGTCCCGCGGGGTGAGCTCGGGGGCTCGGGCCCACAGGTCTTCGATGCGTGCGTGGAGGTCAGCCATGGGCGAGACCCTACCAATCGACGGTTCCGGGCCGGCCACCGGTCGCCGGGTACTGGCCACCGGTCGCCGGGTACGGCATCCGGGGACCGAGCGCTCCCGTCCCGGACGGTCGGCTCCCCGCCTCCTCAGGGCTCCTGCTGGCGGGCCAGCCGTTCGGCGACGAGCTGGAGCCGCTCCATCGGCTGGACGACGGCGATCCGGATGTGCCCCACCCCGCCTCCGCCGTAGAGCTCGCCTGGGCTGGTGAGGATGCCCGCCGTCTCGACCAGCTGCCGGGCGGCATCCCACCCTCCCCCTCCGCCGGCTGGATCGGGGCGCACGGGGACCCACAGGTAAAAGCCGCCGTCGGGCATGGTCGACGGGAACCCCGCCTCCCGCAGCGCCGTGGCCAGGAACTCCAGCCGGTCGTGATAGCGCGTCCGCTGGACCTCCACATGGGCGTCGTCGTCGAGCGCAACCGCCACCGCCGCCTGCACGGGTCCAGGCACCATGAGCCCGCTATGGCGACGCACGTCGGCTAGGTACCGGACGAGCGAGGGGTCCCCGGCAAAGAAACCGGCCCGGAGACCTGCCAGGTTGGATCGCTTCGAGAGCGAGTGGACAGCCACCACGCCGTCCACGCCGCCGGAGAGCACCGTCCGGCCGGGACCGTCCCACGTGAACTCCACGTAGCACTCGTCGGAGAACACCGGAACCCCTCGTGCCCGCCCCCATCGGGCAATACCGTCGAGGTCGCTCAGAGAGCCCGTCGGGTTGGCCGGTGAGTTCACCCACAACAGGAGGGCACGGGCCGCGTCCGCATCGGAAACGGCTCCGAGGTCCAACCCGCCGCCGGGCGCTTCGGGCACCGACACCGTCCGGCAGCCGGCGAGCAGCGCCCCCATCTCGTAGGTGGGATAGGCCACCGCCGGCACGAGCACCGTGTCGCGCCCGGGCTCCCGCAGGCGCAGGTAGTGAGGCGTCGACGCCACGAACTCCTTCGTACCGACACAGGCGGCGACCTCCAGATCCGCATCGAGGGTCACGCCGAAACGGCGGGTCATCCACCGGGCCGCCGCCTCCCGCATCACACGCGAGCCCGACGCCGTGGGATAGCCCCGCTCTGCCCCCGACGAACCGAGCACGGCGACCACCTCCGGCGGGGGTGGGTCGCACGGGGTCCCCACCGAACAGTCGACCGGACCACCCGACCCGGTCGTACCGGCATCGCCGGGGCCCCTCCCGAACCGTTCGACGGCGATGGCACCCAGCGCCGCCACCCGATCGTAGGGGTAGGGAGGGAGCACGAACCGGGACTGCTTCGCCGGTCCATCCGCGCTCATCGGAGCCGGACCTCGGGTGGACCGGAGACCGTCACGACGCCACGAACTCAGAGAACCGGGCCCGGCCCACGTCGTCAAGCACCACCGTGAGCGAGGTCGCCTCTTCCCCCGGGTGCTCCCCCACGATCTCACCCTCCCGGTGCACGGCGGCAAGCACGTCACCCCGGGACCACGGGATCACCAGCCGGACCACGCGGTCAGCCACCCGCAGGCGATCGGCCAGCGCCGCTTGGAGGTCGGCGATACCGTCACCCGTGCGTGCCGCCACCCGGACCAGGTTCGGGTAGACCACGGCCAGACGATCCACCCGGTGGGCGGCGCCGCTGTCCCGTCCCACCTCATCGGACTTGTTCACCACGAGGAGCTCGGGAACCGAGGAGGCGCCGATCTCCACCAGGACCGCCCGGACAGCGTCGATCTGCCCCTCCAGATCGGGCGCCGACCCGTCGACGACGTGGGCGACCAGGTCCGCCTCGCGCACCTCGTCGAGCGTCGAGCGGAACGCCTCGACGACCTGGTGGGGCAGACGCCGGACGAACCCGACGGTATCGGTCACGAGCACGGTCTCTCCCCCGGGTAACGGGAGCTGCCGGGTACGAGGGTCGAGCGTCGAGAACAGGCGGTTGGCCACGAGGACGTCAGCGGCACACAGCCGGTTCAACAGGGTCGACTTCCCGGCGTTCGTGTACCCGACCAGAGTGACGGTGCGCTGCCGTGATCTGCCGCGGGCCCGGCGCTGGGTCCGCCGGGTCCGGTCGAGGTCCGAAAGCTCGGTCTCCAGCCGGGACATGCGTTGGAGGAGACGACGCCGGTCGACCTCCAGCCGGGTCTCCCCCGGACCCCGGGTGCCGATCCCGCCGCCCTGCTGGCTGAACGTTCGTCCCCGGCCGCGCAGGCGCGGGAGCCGGTACCGCAGAAGGGCCAGCTCCACCTGGGCCTTTCCTTCCGGTGACCGGGCGTTCTGGGCGAAGATGTCCAGGATCACCGCCGTGCGGTCGATGGCGGTCCGCCCGAGGATGCGCTCCAGGTTCCGTTGCTGGGCAGGCTGGAGATCGGCGTCGAACACGACCGTGTCGGCGTCGACGGCCGAGCACACCGCCAGGAGTTCCTCGGCCTTCCCCCGGCCGATGAAGGTGGCAGGATCGGGCTGGTCCCGGCGCTGGACCACTCGGTCCTGGACCACCGCCCCTGCCGTCTCGACCAGGAGCGCCAGCTCGTCCAGACCCGCTTCGGTCTCCGTGGCCCGGCCCGGAGGCACGGTGACCCCCACGAGCACGATGCGCTCGGGCCGCTCCCGGGAGATCAGCGTGTCGGTGAACGCCGATGCCGGTCCGCTCATCTCCGCACCACCGGTCGTGCCGCCGCCAAGACGACGGCGGGATCGACAGAGAGGTCGGCCACCCGCCACGTCGGGCCCTCCAGGCGGACATGGCCGTCGAGCGTGACCTCTAGAGGTCCGCCGGGGTTCACGACCGTCACACGCGTCCCGACCAGACCCCAGGCGTGGGCGGCCGCGGCCGCGGCACAGCTCCCCGTGCCACACGCCAGGGTCTCACCCACACCTCGCTCGTAGACCCGGAGGGTGATCTCGTCGGTGCCCGCTGTCACGGCGACGAACTCCACGTTGACCCCGGCCGGGAACGCCGTCTGGATACCCTGGCCGACCTCCACCACGTCGACGGCGGCCGGGTCCGGACCGAGGAGCACCAGGTGGGGATTTCCCATGTCGACCGTGCGAGCCCGGCGGTCGGCGAAGTGCTGGGGTTGGTCGGGCCCCAGTGCCGGCACCCCCATGTCGACCGACACTCGAGCGGTGCCGTCCTGCGCCCCGGCGCGGTACTCGACATCCCGTGGGCCGGCATCGGTTGCCACGGTGAAGGACGGGGGGGTCACCATCCCGGCATCCACGGCCGCCTGGGCCAGGCAGCGGATCCCGTTCCCGCTCATCTCGGCCCGCGAACCGTCGGCGTTGAAGAGCTCCATCGCCACGGCGGCGCCATCCCGGCCGGGAAGGAGGTGCAACACGCCGTCCGCCCCGACCCCGAACCGGCGGTCGCACAGTGCCCGGGCCAGATCGGCGCCGACGTCGACACGCCCCTCGGGGTCGGTCACCACCAGGAAGTCGTTCCCGGCACCGTGATGCTTCGACAGCTGCATCCCCCCGTTCACGAGCACCGCTCCACTCTCCCACGTCGGGGGGTCGGGTGAGCGCAGGAGGTCGAACCGGCACACCAGTCGGCCTCGGTGGCGCGGAGGATCCGCCCGGCCGGATCGTCACGGCCGTCCAGCCACACGATCCTGGGATCACGCCGGAACCAGGCCCACTGGCGGCGAGCGAACACCCTGGTCCGCCGGATCGCCTCGTCCCTCGCCTCCACCAGGGTCGTCTTTCCGGCGAGATGGTCGAGAAGCTCCCGGTAGCCGAGCGCCTGGCGGGCGGTTCTCGCGATCCCCCCGGGCCGGTCAGCAAGCGCCCGGACCTCGGCCAGGAGCCCGGCGTCGAGCATGGCGTCGAACCGTTCGGCGATCCGCTGGTCCACTACCTCCCGGTCGTAGGTGATCCCGAACAACCGGACCCGGGTGGGCGGGTAGGCAGCCAGGCCGGGACCGTAGGAGGAGAACGGCCTGCCCGATCCGATCGACACCTCCAGAGCTCTCACAAGGCGGCGGTGGTTCGAGGGCTCGATCCGGGAAGCGGCAACCGGGTCGACGGCGACCAGTCGGCGGTGGAGCGATCCCCGAGCGGCCACCAGCGCATCGGAGCCGGTGCGCCCTGCGACGTCGAGCTCCGCTTCGAGCGCGGCGGACAGTTCCGGATACCGGGGGGGAATCGCCAGCCCGTCGACCACCGCTCGGAGATAGAGCCCGGTGCCACCGACGAGCAGTGCCTGGTTCCCCCGGGCGTCGATCGCGGCCAACGCTCGGGTCGCCAACGACTGGTACCGGCGGACCGTGAACTCGTCCTCCGGATCGGCGACGTCGGTCAGGTGCACCGTCACGCCCCGGCGCTCCGCCCCCACGAGCTTCGTCGTCCCGATGTCCATGTGCCGGTAGACCGCCATGGAGTCGACGGATACCAGCTCCACCACCGCCTTCGCCGGCATGCCGGGCTCACCCGACCGCTCCCAGCGCTCCCGACCGAAACGCCGGGCCACATCGAGAGCCACGTCGGACTTCCCCGACGCGGTCACGCCAACGACCGCCACCGGAGGTGCGCCCGGGAGTGCCGCCACCGGAGGTGCGCCGGTTCCGACGGCTCGTGGAGCACCCGTCACGAGTGCCGCCTCCAGGGTTCAGCCGGCGGCAACCGGGATACGCACCTTGTGCCGCGGGCGGGACGTCACGGCGATCAGCTCACCGGAGAGGTGATGCGGAGCGGCCGCCGTGACCCGCACCGCCGCGAACGATCCCGGAGAGATCCGCTGGTCGCCAGCGACGGGAACGTGCACGAGCTTGTTCTGGGTGGTCCGCCCAGTCGTGACCGTCGGATCCCGCTTGGAGGGACCCTCCACCACCACCTCTTCGATCCGACCCACGCGATCCCGATGGGCCTCCAGGGCCGAGCGCTCCACCACCGCCCGCAGCCGGGCGAACCGGTCGGCCATCTCGTCGGCCGGGACGAACACGTCGGACATCGCCGCCGCCCGGGTCCCGGGGCGGGCCGAGTAGAGGAAGGTGTACGCGCTGTCGTACCGGGCTTCGGCTACCACCGCGAGCGTCTCGTCGAAGTCGTCGGCGCCCTCCCCGGGAAACCCCACGAGGAGGTCGGTTGTGACGGCCAGGTCGTCGATCGACCGGCGCGCCGCCGCCAGGCGATCCAGGTAGCGGGCCGCCGTGTAGCCCCGTCGCATTGCCGCCAACACCCGGTCGCTGCCCGACTGCAATGGAAGGTGGAGGTGGTTGCAGACCGCCGGGGTCTCCGCCATCGCCGCCACCGTCTCGGGCCGCAGGTCCTTTGGATGCGGACTGGTGAACCGCACCCGCCGGATCCCCTCCACGGCGCCCACGGCCCGCAGAAGCTCGGCGAAGAGCGGACGGCGCCGGGTCAGGTCCCGACCGTAGGAGTTGACGTTCTGGCCGAGGAGCGTGACCTCGGTCACACCGCGCTCCGCCAGGGTCCGGACCTCGGCCACGAGGTCGTCGAAGGGACGGGAGACCTCGGGCCCGCGCACGGCAGGCACGATGCAGAACGAGCAGGAGTTGTCACAGCCGCTCTGGATGGTGACCCACGCCGCGTAGGGCAGCTCGCGGACCGCAGCCAGGGCCAGGTGAGCCGCCCCGGCATCCCCGCCGGCCGCGGCCGGGACGTCGGGAACCTCCGTGACGGGCCCGGAGCAGGCCGCCTGGCGCAACAGCGCCGGAAGCCGGTGGACGTTGTGCGTGCCGAAGACGACGTCAACGTGGCCGGCCCGCTCCTGGATCTGGCCCCCCACCATCTGGGCGAGACAGCCGCCGACGGCGACCTGCATACCGGGGCGATTCCTGCGGGCCGCCTTCACGTTCCCCAGGTGACCGTAGAACCGGTTGTCGGCGTTCTCCCGGATCGCACACGTGTTGAACACGACGAGGTCGGCGTCGTCGACACCGGCGGCAGCGACCATCCCCTCGGCGGTGAGGAGCCCGGCGAGGCGTTCCGAGTCGTGCTCGTTCATCTGGCACCCGTAGGTCACGATGGCAAAGCGCCTCGGCGCCTGCGCCGGGTCCGCTCCATCGCCCGTCGTAGCCGGGGCGTCACTCGGGTCGGTCTCCACCGGACCAGGATACGGCCGTCCCGTCAACGGAGGGACTGCCCCGGCGCTACAGGCGGGTCGGCAGCCGGGAACGCCACCTCGACCACGGTATGGATGCCGCCTCGGACCAACCAGTCCGTGACGATGGTCATGGTCCGGGGCTCGAGCAACGCCACCAGGTCGTCGAGCAACCGGTTGGTCACGTCCTCGTGGAACGCCCCGACGTCGCGGTAGCTCCAGAGATAGAGCTTCAGGGACTTCAGCTCCACGATCGACCGCCCCGGCTCGTAGTCGACCGTCACCGTGGCGAAGTCCGGCTGCCCGGTCACGGGGCAGACGCACGTGAACTCCGGCGTCTCGCACCGCACCCGGTATCGGCGTCCGGGGTGGGGGTTGTCCAGGGCCACGAGCGCGCCACGCCGGACGACGCCCGTGCCCGGCGGGTCGGTTGCCCGCTGCGACCGACCGGGATCCCCAGTCACACCCTTCCGATCTCGACGGCCTGGCTGCCGGCGCCGGGCTCCGGACCGTCGGCCACCCCCGCCGGGCCTCGGACCTGCCAGGCCGGCGGACGCTCCCGCCATAGGTCGGTCCCGCCGTCCCGGTCGACGACCAACCCGTGGAGGTCCGGCCGGAGCAGGAGCGCGGTTCCAGGGACGTCCGCCTCGGCCAGGGCAGCCTTCGCCGCCGCCTGGACGGCGGCCCCCTGGGCACCTCGGCAGATCCCCACCAGAGACGGACCGGCGCCGGACCAGCACGTCGCCAGGGCGCCACCGGCCGCCAGGCGGGCCAGGAGCTTGGGTGCCTCGGGGAAGAGCGGGCTCCGGTAGTCCTGATGGAGCCGGTCCTCGGTCGCCTCGGGAACCAGGAGCCGGCTGTCGGCCAGCCCGGCCAGGAGGAACGCCATCCTCCCCAGGTTGAACGCGGCGTGGTCCCGGCTGACCTCGTGGGGCAGCACCTGGCGGGCCTTCGTCGTCGAGAGGGTCAGGTCCGGAACGATCACGACGAACACCAGAGAGACGTCCAGCGGCAACTTGGCGACCCGCACGCTCCCCCGCACGGTCGCCGCCGCGATCAGCCCACCGATGACCGATGCGGCCGCGTTGTCCGGGTGACCGTCGACGCGGGTGGCCACTGCCAGCGGGTCACCGGCCCCGGCGGCGGCGGCAGCAGCAGCGGCCAGCGCCGCAGAGGAACCGAGCCCGCGGGCGATCGGGATCTCGGAGCGTACGGTGATGGCCATCCGGTCGTGGCCGGCCACGTCGATCGCCACCCGAGCGGCCAGATGGGACGGATCGTCCGCCAGCCCGGCCCCCTCCCCCTCCGACCGGACGATCAGGCGGTTGGCCGGCTCGATCTCGACCTCGACGTAGCGGTCGAGCGCCACGGCAAGGGTGTCGAAGCCTGGGCCGAGATTGGCCGAGGACGCAGGGGCACGGGCACGCACGTCGTCAGGGTAGCCGTCCCGGGCGCGCCACGGGGGAGCTGGCTGCCACCCTCCGCGTCCGGCGACGCGACAGGCTCAGCGGGCGTCGAGCTCCTCGGGGGTCATGAGCACGTCACGGGCCCGGGATCCCTCGGACGGGCCCACGATCCCGCGGCGTTCCATGAGGTCCATGAGCCTCCCCGCCCGGGCGAACCCGACCCGCAGCTTCCGCTGGAGCATCGACGTGGAGCCGAGGTTGGACCGCACGACCAGTTCGATGGCCTGGGAGAGCAGGGGATCTCCGCCGTCCTCTTCCTCACCGTTCCTGTCGCCGCCGACGAGGTCAGCCCCGTCGATGCCCGCCACGATCTCCATCGGCCGTTGGCGCTTCCAGTGGGCCACGACGGCGCGCACCTCGGACTCGTCCACCCACGGACCCTGTAGTCGCTGTGGGATCGACGACGAGGCGGTGAGCAGGAGCATGTCCCCCCGACCGACCAGCCGCTCCGCACCCGGCTGGTCCAGGATCACTCTGCTGTCCGCCAGCGACGACACGGAGAACGCCATCCGGGACGGGACGTTCGCCTTGATCACCCCGGTGATCACGTCGACCGACGGGCGTTGCGTAGCGAGGACCAGATGGATACCCACCGCTCGTGCCATCTGGGCAATGCGGCACACGGACTCCTCGACATCACGGGCAGCCACCATCATGAGGTCGTTCAGCTCATCGACCACGATGAGCACGAACGGGAGCCGCTGGTAACGGCGTTCCGGCTCGTCCACGCCGGCGCCACCATCTCCGTCGGTCGCGGCGTCACCGCCCTCCCCCCCCACGTGGGGCGCCAGTCCAGTGGACATCCGGTGGGCGACCTCGTGGTCCTCCAGCTCGCCCCGGTCGAAGGCCAGGTTGTAGCCGGTGACGTCCCGCATGCCGACCTCGGCCAGCAGGTCGTAACGACGCTCCATCTCCTTCACGGCCCAGGCCAGTGCGTTGGCAGCCTTCTTCGGGTCCACGACCACCTGGGTGAGGAGGTGGGGCAGGTCGTTGTACTGGCCCAGCTCCACCCGCTTCGGATCGACCAGGATCAACCGCACCTGGTCCGGCGTCGAGCGCATGAGGATGGAGGTGAGGATGGAGTTGATGCAGGAGGACTTCCCTGAGCCCGTGGCCCCCGACACCAGGACATGGGGCATCTCGGCCAGGTTCGCCATGACGGGCCGCCCGGCGATGTCCCGACCCAGGGCCACCTCGAGCGGATGGTGGGCGGCGATGGCCTGCGGGGAGTGCAGGATGTCGCCGAGGGCAACGAGCTGGCGCCGCCGGTTCGGGACCTCGACCCCGATGGCCGACTTTCCGGGGATCGGGGCGAGGATCCTCACGTCAGGCGACGCCATGGCGTAGGCGATGTCCTTCGAAAGAGAGGTGACCCGGGCCACCTTCACTCCCGGCCCGAGCTCGAGCTCGTAACGGGTGACCGTGGGACCCACGGTCTGCCCCACCAACCGGGTGTCGACCCCGTGTGCCCCCAACGCCGCCACCAGCGTCCCACCCGCCGTCGCCACCTCCCGCTCGTCCACGGGCAGGGGCTTGGATCGCCGCAGGAGCGACCGTGGCGGGAGACGCCAGTCGCCGACGGCGGGCCCCAACCGCATCTCCAACTGCTCCATCCGGTCGCCCGACGGTTTCCCGCCACCGCGACCGGGAGCGACCGCCGGGACCGGGTCGGCGACGTGGCCTGCGATCGGGCCGGCGAGGTGGCGTGCACCGCCGTCCGGCCCGCTGTCGCCCGCCGCCTCGACGCCGTCCTCCGGGATACCGGCACGCCCCCCGTCGGTCGTGCCGGTCAGCGCCGCCCCTCCGATCGCCGGCGAGCCGAACGGATCCGTGGGCGGGTCCCCGACTGCCGAGACCGACGGGGGCACCCGGTCTCGATCCCGGTCGCCCCGACCCCAGGCGGCGACGCGGCGGCCGGCACCGAACGAGGCGACGACGGCATGGCGCAGGGACACCCCGGTGAAGACGACCATGCCGACGACCAGCACGGCGACGAGGACGATGCCCGCCCCGAAGGCCCCCAGACCGGCCCGCAGCGAGTTCCCGGTGGCGACACCGAGCCACCCCCCGGCACCGGCCAGCGCGCCCGACGGCGCGGAGAACCCGGGCGCACCACCGAAGAGCGCCGCCAGACCGGACACCGACACCAGCGCCAACACGGCACCGAGCACGGCGCGCACGGGGTCCCGGCCCGTCCTCGGAGGCCCTGTCGACCCGTCCTGGCGGCGCCCTGCGATCAGGACCACCGCGACGGCCCCGAACGCCAGAGGAACCACGAAGCGGCCCCAACCGACCAGCACGCCGGTCGCCAACCGGACCCCTCGCCCGGCCGGGCCCAGTGAGCCGGCATAGAGCGCCAGCGCGGCCAGTACCGCCACGGTGAGGAGGGCGACTCCCCACAGATCCGACGCGTGGGACCCGAGCACCTGCCGCAGGCCACCGGAACGCTGCGGTCCCCGGGGCGTACCGCGCTGCCCACCAGCCTCCGCACCGGCCCGGGCCGGCGGGCGGCCCTTCGCCGTCGTGGGCT
>DAHXOA010000109.1 GCA_027365145.1 Acidimicrobiaceae bacterium
CTGCTACCTCTCGCGCCCTCGGGCGCGCCAGCCGGGCTGGCGGGACGGGCGGCGGGGCCCAGGGGGTCTTTGGCGCCATTCCCCAGGTCGTGCGACGGACGCCGCGCCATCCGGGAAACGTTCTCTACTCGAACCCCTGGACCTTCCTCCGCCTCTCACGGCATCCCCCCCTTCGGCGACCGCCGCTGTTGAGGGTCGGTGAAGGGCGTCCGGGACTGGCCGCACGTTACGTCGCGTGCGGGGGGGGTCGTCAAACGCTCTCTCACGGGTTCTACCAGGGAGGACGCGAGTATTCCCTGGTCAGCACGTTAGAGAAATTCCCCAGCACCGGTCGCGACCCGGCGTTCCTCGGACCGCCGTTCCCCGTCGAGGCGCCCGAGCACGGCGGTCTGGTGGTCGACGAAGTGCATCGCCTCGGCGATCAGCCGGTGACCGGCCTCTTCGGCGATGAGCCGGTGCATCTGGTGCGCCACGCTCCGGTAGGAGGGGTGGCCCTGAGTACCGGACCGGAGCTCGATGAGGTGCATCGCCTCACGGGCGTTGCACTGGATCACGTAACGGATCCGGAACGCCAGGGCGACGGCGTACGGCGCTGCCGCCGGAAAGGCGTCCACCAGCGCACCGTGAAGCTCTGCCGAACGTTCGAGCGAGGAGCGGTACTCCGCTTCCAGGCTGGCGTCCACGATCTCCTCGGGCACGGCGAAGCCGTGGTGGGGACCGAGGTCCTGCCACTCCACCGTCGCCATACGGTGCCGCTGGAGGTCCCTGAAGGCCCCGTAGTCGGTCAGGAGGTCGAACCGGTACCCGGTGCGCTCGAACGCCCGTCCCGGTCGGTGGCGCCGGTTGGTGCGCTCACCTACGTAGGCGGCCAGGATGGCCCGCCGTTCGTCGGCGCCGAGCTGGTCGACCCGCCGGAGCAGCTCGTCCTCCGAGGCGTCGCTGTAGGCGTAGCAGATAGCGGCGATGACCTTCCGCTCGCCGTCAGGATCGAAGTCGACGAGACGGACGTCCGGTCCACCCCCATCCCGGCCGGCGTGTGCTCCGTCTGGTCCTTCCGTACCAGGATCCTCCCGGCCGGCTCCCGCCCCACGGCCGGAACCCGATGCCACCCTGCCTACCAACCGGTCCACGACGGCGGCGGTCTCCCGGCGGTTCGACGCGAAGTACTCCGACCAGGCCACACCCCGATCCGCCCGATCGACCCGCTGGACGAAGGACGGGATCACCTTCCGGAGCTCCGCGAGCATCAGGTCGGCATAGTGGCGCGCCTCGGGAAGGGGATGGGCACGCATGCGTACCAAGAGCAGCTCGTAGGACTGCCCGGTCCCGTAGATGCCGACGTTGGACAGCGCCGCCGCCGGCAGGAGCCCCCGCGTGGCGTCCAGCGCCTTCGCCCGCACCGCCTGGCGGTGCACCAGGTCGGAGTCGCCCGGTTGCTTCGGGTAACGGGCCTGGAGCACAGCGTGAACCCGGGCGAGCAGGTCGCCGTAGGTGTCGTACAGCCGGTCCATGTCGCCCACGTACCGGGCCCCGAGGGGCGATTCCAGCACGTCGGAGGGACGGTGGTACCGGTAGTGCCCGTTGGCGAGCCGGTTGTCGTAGGCTATGTACCGGGTCGACTGCTCCAGGTAGGCCATGAGGCGTCCGCGCTCGAGGATCTTCGTAAGGACGTTCGACGCCTGCTCACACGCCAGGTGCACGCCACCGAGCTGCGCCACTGAGTCGTCCCCGTACTCCACGAACACCCTCGAGTAGAGATCCTCGGCCCGCGCCAGCCCGACCGTCGCGTCGACCGTGGCGTCGCCCCGGATGTCCAGCTCGCCCACGAACTCGTCGAGGAAGAGGCGTCTCAAGCTCTTTGGCGACCGGGAGTAGCGGGCGAAGAGCGCGCCCTTCACCACCTCGGGCAGGTTGACGAGGGCGAACACCGGTCGGTCCAGGTTCGTGAAGTACCGGCGCAGCACGTCCTGTTCGTCCGGGCTGAACCGCTCTGGGAGGTAGGGGAACATGCCAGCTCCACACTACGACGGCCGTGGTGTCGGGTTGGCGGATGCCCCGGCACCGACGGTCTCGTCGAGGACGATGTCGCGCCGGAGCAGCACGACCGCCTCGCCTGCAGCGGCGGCGAGGCGCGTATCGGCTGCCACCCGTTCGATCTGCTGGAGGAGGTCGACCTCCTGACGCAGGTTCCGGACCAGGTCGCCGGCCGCTATCGCCCCACCGGCCAGCACGGCCAAGAGCGGAGCGCCACCGGCCCACTGCAGGACGGCGCCAGCCAGGCCCGGCTCGCAGGTTCGGGCCAGCGGCACGCCGGCGGTGCGCTCCCGTACCCGCACGTCGGCCACGATCTCCTCCAGGCGATCGGCACGGTCGCCGAGCAGGTTGGCCGCCGTCGGGGCCAGACCCGCAGGGGCGCGGTTCCCGCCCCTGCGCTCGTAGGTGAGGAGTGACGCCAGGGCCGCGACCTCTAACGGCCGGCAGCCGTCGAAGACCCCGCGCTCCAGTGCCAGGGCGAGCACGAGGTCCCGCTCATGGTAGATATCGGCCACGACCCTGCCCGCCGTCATCACACGCCACCCCACCACCATGCCGAGGGCGGCGAGGACCTCCAGCCGGGCGTCGAGCGCGTCCACGAGCGCGGTGGTGCCGGGGCGGGCGGTCCACTGGGCGTACGAGGCTCCGAGCAGGGCATGGGCGCCGTCGCGTGACCACGCCAGGACCAGGTTCACCGCCAGGTTGTAGGTGGGGACGAACGCGCTCGTCAGGTCGGGCGGTGGCGCCTGGACGATCTCCGCCATCCGGGCGAAGGTCACGCCCGGGGACCACAGGACGACGGCGTGGCCCTCCCGGTCCCGGCCGCGCCGCCCGGCGCGCCCGGTCAGCTGCCGGTACTCCCCGCTGTCGAGCGGACTGGAGGCGGCACCTCGCCGCTTGGTCATCTTCTCGATCACGACCGTGCGGGCCGGCATGTCGATCCCGAGCGCGAGGGTCTCGGTGGCGTAGACCAGCTTCACCAACCCGTCGGCAAAGCACCGTTCGACCAGCTCCCTGAAGGCCGGGATCATCCCGGCGTGGTGGGACGAGACACCGGTCTCCAGGGCGGCCGCCCACGGACCGAACCCGAGCGCGTCGAGGTCGTCGTCGGCGAGATGGGCCACCGCCGCCTCGGTGAGCTCCCGGATCCTCGCCCGCTCCGTCGGAGTCGTCAACCGCACTCCGGACTCGAGGCAACGGAGCACGGCACCGTCGCAGGCGGCGCGCGAGAAGATGAACACGATGGCCGGGAGCAGCGCACGGTGCTCGAGGAGCTCGACGACCTCGATCCGCCCGGGCGTCCGGATCCGGTGCCGGGCGGCGCGCGCCACGTGCTCGTCCAGCGTGCGACCGTCCGGGTTGACGCGATCCCCGACGAGGACGGGCAGCTCACGCACGCCATCCTGACGCTGCCGGGCGTAGAGGAAGTGGTGGTCGAGCACGACCGGCCGGACCGTCTCGACGACCGTCGTCGTTGCCCCCCGGACGGAACCCAGCCAGGCACCGAACTCCCCGGCGTTGCCGACCGTCGCCGACAGGCAAGCGAACTGCACCGAGGGGGGTGTGACCACGATCACCTCCTCCCAGACCGAGCCGCGTGCCCGGTCCTGGAGGTAGTGGACCTCGTCGAGCACGACGGTACCGAGCTCGTCGATGACCGGCGAGCCGGCGAAGAGCATGTTGCGGAGGATCTCTGTCGTCGCCACCACCACCGCCGCATGCGGGCGGATGGACGTGTCCCCGGTGATGAGCCCGACCCGTTCCGTCCCGAACCGCCGGCAGAGGTGGCCGAACTGTTGGTTCGAAAGCGCCTTGATCGGAGTGGTGTAGACGGCGCGCCGCCCTGCAACCAGTGCCCGCGCCACGGCGTGCACGCCGACCACCGTCTTGCCCGAGCCCGTCGGCGCCGAGACGAGCACGGAGCGACCGGCGTCGAGGGCTTCGATGGCGCGGATCTGGAACGGGTCGAGAGGGAAGGGCTCCCCCACCGTCGAGGTCGCGCCCCCGGTCGAGGTCACGCCCGCCCCGGATCCGGGCCGAGTGGACCCGGATCCCGTCCGGGCATCCCGCTCACCGGTGCATCAACCGGCCGACCACGATGGAGAGCTCGTAGAACACGTAGAGCGGGACGGCCATCGCCAGCATGGAGAACGGGTCCGAGCTGGGCGTCACGACACCGGCGACCACGACGATGATGACGATCGCCCACCGGCGCCAGGAGGAGAGCTGCCGGGGGGTGATGACCCCGGCGACCTCCAAGGACACGACGACGACCGGGAACTCGAAGGTGATCCCGAAGACCACCATCATGAGGAGCACCAGGCTCAGGTAGTTCTGCGGGCTGTAGATCTGGTGCAGGCTCGGTCCGCCGATGTCCCCCAGCCAACGAAGCGCGTGGGGGAAGATCACGTAGGCCACGGCGCAGCCGCAGCCGAACAGCACGATCGACGCCGAGACGAACGGGACGATGTACTTCTTCTCGGTCGGTCGGAGACCCGGCGTGATGAAGCGCCAGAACTCCCACAAGAGGACGGGGAACGTCAGGAAAAGCCCGCCGTAGGCGGCGATCTTCACCCGGATGGCCAGGCCGTCGAGCGGCCCCGTCACGTAGAACGCACAGTGCCCTGCGGCGGCCTCGCAGTAGGGATGCTTGAGGAAGTCGAGGATCGGGTTGTACACGATGAAGGCGAACGTGCCCGCGACGACGAACATCACGGCGCAGACGGTCACCCGGCGGCGCAGCTCGGCCAGGTGCTCCACCAGGGTCATGGCGTCCGGTGACGCCTTCGCTCGTTTCGTGGCGGTCGGGGGCATGGTCGGTGTCCTCAGGCTCCTTCGCTACCGCCGGGTCAGCCGGCACCGGGACAGCGCGGGCTATGCGGAACGGCGCGATCAGTTCATGGACGGGTCGTCGGGCACCGCGACGTCAGGGATCCGGACCTCCCGGCTCGCCGCCCGTCCCCTCTCGGTGGTGTAGTGGAGCGCGGAGTCGAACCACTGCTCGTCGGCAACTGATCCGCCGATCGGCTCCGACACGGCCGTTGCTTCCGTTCCACCATCACGCCGTTCTTCGGCACTGTCGGTGACGGTAGATGGGTCGGTGACGGTAGATGGGTCGGTGGTATCGCCCCCGAGCTGGTCGAGGAACGCCATCGGCGAGCGCACCGCCCGCGTGATGGTGTCAGTCGACGGCAGGTCGGGGAAGGTGCCCCGTACCTCGGACTCCAGACGTTGGCGGAGCCGTTGGAGGTCGGACCAGAGGCTGCCGATCTGGCGAGCCACCCGCGGAAGCTTGTCGGGGCCGAGCACGATGACGGCAACGACCAGGATGATCAACAGCTTCTCGGGACTCAGGTCGAGCACGGCGCGAGTCTACCGGCGTCGAGGTCCAGGGAGACCGGCAGACGGTCGGACCGGTCACAGGCTGGCGATGAGCTTCTCTACCCGCTCGTCGTGGGACTTGAACGGGTCCTTCAAGAGGACCGTGCGTTGCGCCTGGTCGTTCAGCTTCAGGTGCACCCAGTCCACCGTGAAGTCCCGCCGGCGTTCCTTGGCCCGTCGGACGAAGTCTCCCCGCAGCCGGGCCCGTGTGGTCTGGGGCGGCGTGGACATGGCGGCGGCGATGTCGGTGTCGTCACAGATCCGTTCGACCTCGTCGTGGGCCTGGAGCCGGTAGAACAGCCCACGCCGCCGGTCGACGTCGTGGTATTGGAGGTCGACCAGGGCCACCCGGGGGCTGTTGAGCGAGAGGTCGTGACGGGCCTGGAAGTGCTCGATGAGGCGGTACTTCGCTACCCAGTCGCACTCCCGGTAGAGGGTCATCGGGTCGGACTCCAATCCCTTCAGGCAGTGCTCCCACATGTCGAGGGCCCGGGACTCCTGGGCCGAGAGCCCCTTCGTGTCACGGTAGCGGAGGGCCCGCTGGAGGTACTCCGACTGGATGTCGAGCGCATTCATCTCGCGCCCGTTGGCCAGTCGCACCGGCCGGCGACAGGTGACGTCGTGGCTGATCTCGCGTATCGCACGGATCGGGTTCTCCAGGGTGAGGTCGCGCAGGACGGTCGCCGGGTCCTCCAACATCTGCAGGATGATGCTCGTCGCACCCACCTTCAGGTACGTGGCGTACTCGCTCATGTTCGAGTCCCCCACGATGACGTGGAGGCGCCGGTACTTCTCTGCGTCGGCGTGCGGCTCGTCCCGGGTGTTGATGATCGGCCGGCTACGCGTGGTCGCCGAGGACACCCCCTCCCAGATGTGCTCGGCCCGCTGGGACAGGCAGAACGACGCGCCACGGTTCGTCTGGAGAACCTTCCCCGCCCCGGCATAGATCTGCCTGGAGACGAGGAACGGGATGAGGACCTCGGCGTAGTGCCCGAGGTCGTCCTGCCTGCTGGTCAGGTAGTTCTCGTGGCAACCATAGGAGTTCCCCGCCGAGTCGGTGTTGTTCTTGAAGAGGTAGACGTCGCCTCGGATCCCCTCTTCGCGGAGCCGGCTCTCCGCCCCTTCGACAAGGTGGGAGAGGATCCACTCCCCGGCCTTGTCGTGCACGACAAGGCCGACGATGTCGTCGCACTCCGGCGTGGCGTACTCCGGATGGCTGCCGACATCGAGGTAGAGCCGAGCGCCGTTCTCGAGGAAGACGTTCGACGAGCGACCCCAGCTCACCACCCGCCGGAACAGGTACCGGGCCACCTCGTCGGGGCTGAGCCGACGCTGGCCGCGCAGCGTACAGGTCACGCCGTACTCGTTCTCCAACCCGAAGATGCGCCGGTCCATCGAACCCACCGTACCGCCCCCTCTTCCTACGGTGGGACACGCCGTCAGCTCCGGCGATCCGGGAACGCTCCGGGAACGCCTGCCTCAGGCCAGAAGTGCGTCGAGCCCGGCATCCTCGATCCGTCTGAAGGTCCGCCGGCCGTTACCTCTGGCCAGGACGGCCACCTCCAGGTCCGTTGGCGCCAACACCCGATCCGCGCCGCCCAGGGCCCCCACCACAGCGCGGGTGGCCTCGGCGATCTCCCACCCGGACCGCCACACCTCCTCCATCCGGTCGGCGATCGCCTGGGTCTCACCCCCGAGCACGGCATAGCGGTCCTCGTCGGTGATGGTGCCCTCGTAGGCGATGTGGTAGAGCTGGTCCGGCTTCCGTTCGGTTCCCAGCTCCGCCACGAGGATCTCCACCTCGAGTGGTTTCATCTCGTGGGTGAAGACCTGGCCCAGGTACTGCGCGTACAGGTTTGCCAGCGACCGGGCGTCGACGTCGTCGCGGCTGTAGGCGTACCCCTTCGTGTCGGCGTGCCGGACCCCTGACACCCTGAGCTGGTCGAACTCGTTGTACTTCCCCACGCCGGCGAAGGCGATCCGGTCGTAGATCTCACTCACCTTGTGGAGTGAGCGTGACGGGTTCTCCGCCACCACGAGGATACCGTCGTCGTAGGTGGTCGCCACCAGCGACCGGCCCCGGGCGATGCCCTTCTGGGCGTACTCGGCTCGATCCTTCATCACCTGCTCGGGGGCGACGTAGTAGGGCATGGTCATGGCTGGCGCCCCTCGGATCTCCGGCGGTCGATGAGCGTGGTGAACCGTTCGGCCACCTCGGTCTCCGGCACCGACGCGAAGCCCATGGCGGTCACCGTGGCCACGAGCGGGTAGATGCCGCGGACGAGGTCGGGCCCCCCGGTCGCCGAATCCTCGTCGGCCGCCTCGTAGAGCGCCTCGATCGCCAGCTCGACGGCCTCGTCCCTTGGCATCCCGACGCGGTACCCGAGCTTCACGGTGGTGCGGGCATCCCGCCCACCCGATCCGGTGGCGCTGTGCTCGGTCTCCTCGTAGTGGCCACCGGTCACGTCGTAGTTGAAGATCCTGCCCCGTTGGCGGTCGAGGTCGTAGCCGGCAAAGAGCGGTACGACGGCGAGCCCCTGCATCGCCATGGGAAGGTGCTCGCGCACCATCTGCCCCAGCTGGTTCGCCTTCCCCTCCAGGCTCAGCACCACACCCTCCACCTTTTCGTAGTGCTCGAGCTGCGTCTGGAAGAGGCGCACCATCTCCACCGCCGGCCCGGCGGCACCGGCGATCGCCACCGCCGAGAAGCGGTCGGCGGCGAACACCTTCTCCATGGATCGATGGGCGATCGCATGCCCTTCGGTCGCCCGGCGGTCACCTGCCATCACCACGCCCTCCGCGTAGCGCAGCGCGACGACAGTGGTGCCGTGGCGAACCGGGGCCACGCCCGGATCACCGCCGGATCGCACGCCGCCGACCGGGATAACGGGCGGCACGCCCGTCTTGCGCAACAACCCGACGAAGTCTGGACCGGGGTCTTCGGTCGCCGTGAACACGGGAAGGCTCACGCCGGCTACTCCCCGCCCTTCTGGACGTAGTTGCGGACGAACTCCTCGGCGTTGTCCTCGAGGACCTCGTCGATCTCGTCGAGGAGATCGTCGAGCTCGGCTTTCAGCTTCTCCCCCTTCGCTGACGGCGCCGGTACGTCCTGCGCCTCGGGGTCCACCCGTTCGGAGGTCGTCTGCTTCTTCTTCAGCTCTCGTTCGGTCATCGATACACCTTCCTCAGGCCCTACTGGCTCAATCGACGGAGAAGATCGGCTGGAGTGGAGCTCTTCTGCAGTAATTCCTCGACATGGTCCGCCGTGCCCCGCAGAGGATCCATCATAGGGACCCGCTGGAGCGGGTCCTGCCCCAGGTCGAAGACGAGGGAGTCCCAATTGGCCGTGACCACGGCGTCCGGCCACCGGGCCAGGCACGCGCCACGGAACCACGCCCGCGTGCCCCTGGGTGGGTTGTCGACTGCCTGGGCGACCTCCTCGTGGCTCACGAGGCGCTCCGCTCCCAAGCGGGCGAACAGCGATCGTTCGGGGCGCAGGTCGTGGTACTGCAGGTCCATCGCCGCCAACCGCCGATCCGTCCATGCCAGGCCGTGGCGGGCGCGGTACGCCTCGAGCAGGTGGAGCTTGGCTACCCAGTCGAGCTGACGGGCCAACGACATCGGATCCGCCTCGAGCGCCTCTAGAACGCCACCCCACCGGTCGAGGATCAGCGTTCCGACCTCGTCCCCGCCCACGCTCCCCATCCCGCGGTCCATGGCGTACTTCCGAGCCATCTCGTAGAGGTGCCACTGGACGTCGAGCGGAGTGGCCGTCGACCCGTCGGCCATCGGCAACGCACGGCGCAACGTCAGGTCCTGCGAGACGGCGTGCATCGCCCGGACCGGATTGGCGAACGCGAGAGGGCGCGGCCCGGTGGCGTCGTCCTCGATCATGGACAGGACCAGCGCCGTCGTGCCGACCTTCAGCAACGTGGCCACCTCGCACAAGTTCGAGTCTCCCACGATCACGTGCAAGCGCCGGTAGCGGCTCGGATCGGCATGCGGCTCGTCGCGAGTGTTCACGATCGGCCGCTTCAAGGTGGTCTCCAAGCCCACCCGCTCCTCGAAGAACTCGGCGCGCTGGGAGATCTGGTAGTCGACGCGCTGGCCGTCGAACGCCGCCGTCTCGGCCCCGACCTTCCCGGCGCCGGCATAGATCTGACGGGTCACGAAATGTGGTGTCACCGACGTCACGATGCGGTCGAAGGGCACCGACCGGTCGACGAGGTAGTTCTCGTGGCACCCATACGAGTTGCCCTTGCCGTCGGAGTTGTTCTTGTAGATGGAGAACCGCCGACCGTCGTGCGTCAGGCGGTCCGCCGCCTCGACCGAGCGCCGCAGCACCTCCTCCCCCGCCCGGTCGTAGCGGACACACTCCAGGGCGTCGAGGCACTCCGGCGTCGAGAACTCCGGATGGGCGTGGTCGACGTAGTACCGGGCTCCGTTGGTGAGCACGCTGTTCACCAGATGGGTCTCGATCGCCGGCGGCATGGCGCCGGGCGACGGAGCACCCCTGGCGTCGTTGCCGGGCGACTCGTCGTCGAAGTCCCACTCCGTCCGCCGGTGCACGACCTCGTGGGCGTAGGCGTTGATCAGCACGGACGATCCGGCGATGGGGTTCGGGTCGCCCCCGAGCACCTGGATGCCGTACTCCGTCTCGATCCCACAGACCTTTTGGATGGCCACGGTGTCGACCCTATCCCGGGAACCAGCCCGTGCCGCCCTAGAGGTACTGCCCGGTCCCGACCCGCTCGATCGCCCGCCCACCCTTCGTCTCACGGTCCTCGCTGATGAGCGTCCGGATGTAGACGATGCGCTCCCCCTTCTTCCCCGAGATCTTCGCCCAGTCGTCGGGGTTCGTGGTGTTGGGGAGGTCTTCGTTCTCCTTGTACTCCTGGCGGATCGACTCCAAGAGGTCAGCCGTGCGGATCCCCCGTCCGGTGCCACCGATGGCCCGCTTGATCGCCAGCTTCTTCGCTCGCCGCACGATGTTCTCGATCATGGCTCCCGACGAGAAGTCTCGAAAGTAGAGGACCTCCTTGTCACCGTTCTGGTAGGTCACCTCGAGGAACCGGTTCTCATCGTCCTTCCGGTACATCTCTCCCACCGTCGTCTCGATCATGGCCTGCGTCGCCTTCGACGGATCTCCCCCCCCGAGCGACGCGACCTCACCGGCGTCGAGCGGCAGATCCGGCGTGAGGTACCGGGAGAAGATCTGGGACGCGGCCGCCTCGTCGGGCCGTTCGATGCGGATCTTGACGTCGAGTCGGCCAGGCCGCAGGATGGCCGGGTCGATGAGATCCTCCCGGTTGGACGCACCGATCACGATGACGTCACGCAGTGCCTCCACACCGTCGATCTCCGCCAGCAGCTGAGGCACGATGGTGGACTCCATGTCCGAGCTGATCCCCGTACCCCGCGTCCGGAACAAGGAGTCCATCTCGTCGAAGAACACGATTACCGGCACACCTTCCTCCGACTTCTCCCGGGCCCGCTGGAACACGAGGCGGATCTGACGCTCCGTCTCGCCGACGTACTTGTTCAGTAGCTCAGGACCCTTGATGTTCAAGAAGTAGCTCCGGGTGCTGGTATTCCCCGTCACCTCGGCTACCTTCCGCGCCAACGAGTTGGCGACCGCCTTGGCGATGAGCGTCTTGCCGCATCCCGGGGGGCCATAGAGCAAGATGCCCTTCGGAGCAGGGAGCCGGTGCTCGGCGTAGAGCTCGCGGTACAGGTACGGGAGCTCTACGGCATCGGTGATCGCCTCGATCTGGTCGTCGAGGCCACCGACGTCGCCGTAGGTCACGTCGGGCACCTCTTCGAGAACCAGCTCCTCGACCTCTGGCCGCGGCAACTTTTCGATGAGCAGGCCCGTGCGGACCTCCATGAGAACACTGTCTCCGGCGCGGAGCTTCGCCCCCACCAGCGCGTCCGACAGCTGCACGACACGCTCCTCGTCCGCCCGACCGTAGACGACAGCCCGCGTGCCGCCCTCCAGGAGGTCTTTGAGCACGACGACCTCTCCGGACGACTCCCCTTCCCGGGCAAGGACGACGTTCAGCGATTCGTTCAGCACCACCTCGTCCCCCCGCTTCACGTCGTCCGCGTCGATGTCCGGGTGGACGGCCACGCGCATCTTGCGTCCTCCGGAGAAGACGTCGACCGTGCCGTCGTCGTTCCGCCCGAGGAACGTCCCGTAGGCCGCGGGCGGCTGCGTCAGCTTCTCGACCTCGTCGCGGAGAGCGGCGATGTGTTCCTTGGCCGTCTGCAGGGTGAAGGTGAGCTTCTCGTTCTGCGAGATCGCCTGGGCGAGCTGGCCCTTCGTCTCGAGCAGCTTCTCTTCGAGCAGCTCCACCCGGCGCGGGTGCTCGACGAGCCGTCGGCGGAGGGCGGCGACCTCGTCTTCTGCCTCGGTCGCCCGCAGGAGCAGCTCCACGACGTCGTCGCCGGCGCCCGATCCCTTCCCGTGCTCGCGGTCTTCGAATTCAGCCGTCGCCATCACCTCGCACTCGCCGTCCCGCCCGACACTCGAACCTCGCCGGCTCGGGGAGCGATCCGTTGCGCACCGCTCCCGAGCTCGACCCGACCTCCGGGCTGGTGCCTCCTTCGCACCGCCCGCAGGCCGACCCTACACCGGGAGCCGGCGTGACTGGCGCCGAGGCAGCCACACCCGAGGGGTGCTGTCCACACCGGATCGCGATCCACAGCCGGCACCCGGGGACCGGGTAAGCTGTCTGCGAGCAGGTGACCGGCCGCCGTGGCGTCCCGGTGCCCGGACCCCGGGAACACGTGCTCGTTCGCGCTCGACGGGTGGCCGTGGCCGGCCCGAAGGCATGTCTCCAGGAGAGTTACCACTGATGAAGGTCTGGATCGACCAGGATCTCTGCACCGGGGACGGTCTCTGTGAGGAGATCGCTCCCGCCGTGTTCACCTTGCTCGACGACGGGCTGGCCTACGTGAAGGACGGCGCCGACGTGAAGAGCGACCCCGGTGGCTCGGCGGGCATCGCCGTGGTGCCAGCCGACCTCGAAGACGCTGCCGTCGAGGCGTCCGAGGAGTGTCCCGGGGAGTGCATCTTCATCGAGCGGGACTGAGCCGAACGACCGCCCAGGGCATGGCGGCCGCGTCCCGACGTCAGCGCTCCGCGCTGCGGTCCTCGGGATCGCGATCCGTCGGAACAGGGGGGACGAGCAGCCGGGCCGTGGTGATGAACCCGGTGTGCCCGACCATCCGGTGGTCGGGACGCACCGATCGGTCCGTGACGTGCCAGGTGCGGCGAAGCACCTCGACGGTCTCGGCCATGCCGAACGTGCTGGCATCGAGCGCAGCGCGCAGCTGCGCCGTCTGGTTGATCGTGGGGAGGTAGGCGCAGAGGAACCCCCCGGGCCGGAGCGCACGGCACGCGTGGGGGATCACCTGCCACGGCTCGGGTAGGTCCAGCATGATCCGGTCGAGCCCGGCCTCGTCGAACGGCTCGTAGGCGCTCCTGATCTCGACCCGGTACGGCACGTCGGGACCCGAAGAGGCACGTACGTTCTCCTGGGCCCGCGCGGCGAAGTCCGTGCGCAGCTCGTAGCCGACGACGCTGGCGCCGGCGCGGAGCAGTGCCATGGAGAGCGCGCCCGAGCCCACCCCCGCTTCGAGCACCCGGTCACCCGGTGCGATGTCGGCCGCCAGCACCATCGCCGCCAGGTCCTTCGGGTAGATGACCTGGGCGCCGCGCGGCATCTTGAGCACGAGGTCGGCGAGCGTCGGTCGTACCACCACGAACCGGCGACCCGTGCTCCCGGCGACCGTCGATCCCTCCACCGCACCGATCACGTCGTCGTGGGCGACGATGCCCATGTGGGTGTGGAACGACACGCTCGGCCGCAGCGTGAGCAGGTAACGGCGATCTTTGGCGTCGATCAGCAGCACCCGCTCGCCCGCCATCAGCACCGATCGATCAGCAGATGGCGACCTGCTCACCGGCCGGCCGGCGGGGGAATGGTCGACCCCCGCCAGGTGCGCTCGGGTGGGTCCATGGCGTTCGCGGCCGACTCACCCACGGGCACGCTGGCCCCGGCGGCGCGCCCCGGCCGTCTGTGGCGGGTGGAGCGAGATCTCCAGGCGGTCGCCCGGCTCGGCCCGGGTCCGGTAGACCACCTCGTGGCGGGAGCGCCGCGCCCGGCGGACCATCCAGGCGGATGCCCCGAGGACGAGCCAGAGCGGGTCCCCACCACGCAAACCCCGGCGAAAGCCCACCCTCACCATGCTGTCCACCATGCGTCCCACCGCGTCAGATCCGGCGCACTTCGATCACTGCCGAGCGTCTCCGGCCTCGGCGCCGACCGGCCAGGAACGCCGCGGCCACCACCACCACCAGCGTGGCAGCCCCGATCGACACCAACCGGGGACGAGCCGACTCCAGCTCTGAGCCCACCTCGCCCTGGATCGAGCGGAAACGGGCCTCCACGTCCTCCCTGGTGATCCGTGCCGGTTGCTCGCTCACTTCGCCTCCTCGTCATGTCGTAGAGTCCGTCGCGCCTGACCCCTGCCGATCGCCACAGCCGACCCGCCCGCGACACCGATCCCGACCAGCGCTGTGAGCACGTAGGGGAGCCACGACAGGTTCCCCGAGAACGTCCCGCCGGTCTCCCCCTGCAGCACGCGCAGCAGGCCGATCTCCCCCAGCACGAACCCGGTGGCGAGGGCGACCGAACCGACCGCTCCGAAGACGACGAAGCGTCCCAGGCCCCGCAGCGGTTCGAGGGTCTCCTGCTTCACGTAGGCAACCACGAGGTCCACGGTGTCGCCGCCGACGAGGCCGAGCCGGCTCGTGCGTTCTCCTGGTCGGTTGTCTCGGCGGCGTCGGAACACACTTCTCCTCTGGGTCCTGCGGGTCCTGCGGGCCCGGCGGTACGGGGTGCCCGTGCCCGCACACTATAGGGATGCTCCTGACCGGGGGCGATCCCCCTACCTGGCTCACCCCCGCGGTGTCAACACGTAGGTCGAGCTGGCGCGCGCCACCACCCGGCCGGCGTCGTCCCTCACCTCCGCCTCGGCGAACGCCACTCGCGACCCGCCCGACACTATTCGCGCGTCGCAGGTCAGCCGGCTCCCTACCCGCGTCGGAGCGAGGAACGACACCTTCATCTCCACGTTGGCCGTGTAGACCCGCCGGCCCGACGCGTTGGCGAAGGTAACCGTGGCGGCACCCATGGCCGAGTCGGCGAACGCCGAAACGAAGCCCCCCTGGACGATCCCCGCCGGGTTGGCGAAACGCTCGTCGGCCCGCATCGTCCACGAGGTCTGCCCAGGTACGGCGTGGTCCGTGCACACCATCCCGAGGGTCAGCTCGCAGTTTGGCGGCACCTGGATCCTGGGGTCGGGCACCCGCAGGACGCTACCCCGTCCCCGTCGTCGATACTAGGAGGATGCACGCCGCCGATACCGCGCTCCCGACCACCACCAGCGCTGCCGACGACGGCGCTGCCGACCCCGGCTCCCTCGGTGTCGGCACAGCCGACGAGGACTGGACCGGGGACGCCGAGTTCCACGAGTACTCGAGAGCAGTCGACCCGATCGGATCCGGCCTCACCAGCACCATCCCCGTCCGGTCCTTCCCGGCATCGCTCCACGGGGACGGGCCGACCCGGATCGTGCCACTCGACCTCTCCGCCGAGCTCCGGGTCACCTACACAGCGACGAGCCCTGGCCTGCTGGCGTCGTTCATGATCCTGCGCCCCGGCGAGATGGTGGCCACCGCCCCCGACGCGACGAGCGAGCTCTACTTCTGCCTGCGGGGCTCGGGACGGAGTGTCTTCGCCTCCGACCGGGGCGCGGACGACCAGTCCACCGGGACGATCCCGTGGGAGCCCGGGGACGTCGTCGTCCTCCCTGCGGGATGTACGACGGTGCACACTGCCGACGACGGGGAGGACATCGGTGGCGCCGTGCTCTACCGCGTCACCGATGCGCCACTCCTCCGGTACCTGGGCGTGCGCCCTCATGAGCCCCGGTTCCGTCCCACCCGCCATGCGGCGGCAGAGATTCGTGCCCACCTCGACGCCGCGCTGGCCGACCCCGACGCTGCCGCCCGGAGCAGGATCGCCGTGCTGCTTGCCAACGCCGCTCACCGATCGTCCCGGACCGTGACCCACACGCTGTGGGCGATGTACGGCGTCCTGCCGGCCGGGACCGAACAGCGACCCCACCGACACCAGAGCGTCGCCCTCGACCTCGTGGTGGCCTGTGAGCCGGGCTGCTACTCACTCGTCGGGTCCGACCTCGATGCCAGCGGCACGATCGTCGATCCCGTCCGCGTCGACTGGGAGCCCGGCGGTGCGTTCGTCACCCCTCCCGGCCGGTGGCACAGCCATCACAACCCTTCCGGCCAGTCCGCCTTCTTCCTCCCGGTGCAGGACGCAGGGCTGCACACCTACCTCCGCAGCCTGGACATCCGCTTCGCCTCCCGCTAGGTCGAGCGACCCGAGCTCGTCGAATCTGCCCGGGTGTGGGTGGCGAACTGCTGCACGCAGGGGGCGCCAACCACAGCGACCGATCCCGGCCGACACGGTTGCTCACGGCCCTCGACGGAGCGGGATCCGGCCCACCCGCCGGCCCACCCTCAGCGCTTCGATGCCGGTAGGGTGACGGAAATGAGCCCCGCACCACCCACCTCACCGGACCCTGGCACCACCGACCTCGAGCAGCGCGGGATCAACGTGATCCGCGGTCTGGCCATGGACGCCCCTCGCGCCGCCGACAGTGGCCACTCCGGCACCGCCATGGCGCTCGCCCCCCTCGCCCACGTCCTCTTCACGCGGGTGATGCACCACGACCCCTCCGCTCCGGACTGGCCGGACCGCGACCGCTTCGTCCTCTCCAACGGGCACGCGTCGATCCTGCTCTACTCGATGCTCTACCTGACGGGCTACGGGCTCACCCTGGACGACATCCGCCGGTTCCGCCAGTGGGGGAGCCGCACGCCCGGTCACCCAGAACGCGGTGCCGCCGCCGGCATCGAGGTGACGACCGGTCCGCTCGGCCAGGGGGTGGCCGATGCCGTCGGCATGGCCCTGGCCGAGCGCTGGCTCCGGGCCCGTTTCGACCCGGAGATCTGCAGCCACCACACCTTCGTCATCGCCGGTGACGGTTGCCTGGAGGAGGGCATCTCCCACGAGGCCGCATCCCTCGCCGGCCATCTCGGTCTCGGGCGGCTCGTCGCCGTCTACGACGACAACCACATCACCATCGACGGCCCGACCGAGCTGTCCTACTCCGACGACGCGGCCGGCCGGTTCCGGGCGTACGGATGGGACGTGGACGACGTGGGTGAGGTCGCCAACGACCTGGACGCGCTCGAACGCGCCCTTCAACGAGCGGTTGCCGTAGAGGACCGCCCGTCGCTCATCATCCTCCGGAGCCACATCGGCTACCCCTCCCCCCACCTCACCGACACGGCGAAGGCGCACGGTGACCCGTTCCCCGAGGAGGAGATCGCCCTCACGAAGTCCATCCTCGGGCTCCCGACCGACCAGTCGTTCTACGTACCAGACGACGTGCTCGAGTTCTACCGGGCAGCCATCCCCCGCGGTCAGCGCGTCCGACGCTCCTGGGAGCAGCGCCTGGAGGCCTGGCACGGGGACCGGTCCCTCTGGGACGCCGTCCAGAAGGGCACCGGGATCCCCGGGTGGGAGTCGAAGCTCCCCTCGTTCTCTCCCGACGACGAGCCGATCGCCACCCGGGCCGCCATCAAGGCCTGCCTGGACGCCACGGTCGAGGTCATTCCCTCGCTCCTGCCGGGGAGTGCGGATCTCACCGGGAACACCGGCGTGCTCCTGGCGGACGGCTCCGCCCAGGAGTCCGCCAGCCCCGCCGGTGACCAGGTGCACTACGGCATCCGGGAGCATGGGATGGGCGGGATCATGACCGGCATGGCGGCCCACGGCGGGGTCCTCCCCGTGGGCGGGACCTTCTTCGTCTTCAGCGACTACATGCGCGGCGCCGTGCGGGTCGCCGCCTTGTCGGACGTGCACGTCGTCTACTTCTGGACCCACGACTCCATCGGTCTCGGCGAGGACGGACCCACGCACCAACCGGTGGAACAGCTCGCCGCCCTGCGCGCCATGCCCGGCCTCCGGCTGCTCCGGCCGGCCGACGCGAACGAGACCGCCCAGGCGTGGCGGATCGCCGTCGACTCCCCCGGCCCCACGGCCCTCGTCCTCTCCCGCCAGAAGCTCCCGATCCTTCCCGGGACCGCCGAACGGGGCCCGGCCGGCGTCCCGCTCGGCGGCTACGTCCTGCGCGACGCCACCCCGGAAGCGGCGCACGGCGACATCGTGCTCATCGGCACCGGCAGCGAGGTGTCGGTCTGTGTCGCCGCCGCCGATCTCCTCGCCCGGACAGGGACCGCCGCTGCCGTGGTGTCCCTCCCGTCCTGGGACCTCTTCGCCGCCGCCCCCGAGTCCCACCGGGCCAGCGTCCTACCGCCGGGGATCCCCCGTCTCGCGGTCGAGGCTGCCAGCTCGTTCGGCTGGGAGCGGTACGCGGACGCCTCGGTGTCCATCGACCGCTTCGGCGCCTCGGCACCCGGTGCGCGCAACATGCAGGAGTTCGGGTTCGACCCCGACGCCGTCGCGGCGCGGGCCCACCGGCTGCTCACCGACTCCGACCGGTCATGACCCGTCCCGGTCATTCCTCCCCCGGTACCGCCACCGACCGGCGCCGCACCGGACGACCCTCGACGACACCCGGCGCCGCCATGCGCACTGGGCTCTCCACGAAAGGCAGGACCGCACCATGACCAGGCTCGACGACCTCTACCAGCTCCAGGGCCAGAGTCCCTGGCTCGACAACCTCCGGAGGGACTGGCTCGAAGACGGCACCCTGGGGGACCTCGTCGGTCGCGGCATCCGGGGCGTGACCTCCAATCCCACGATCTTCGCCAAGGCCATCGAGGGACAGGACACCTACGACGCCCAGTTCTCCTCCCTCATCGGCCACGCCACGGTCGAAGACGCCTACTGGGAGCTGGTCATCGCCGATATCGACCGCGCCTCGGAGGTCCTCGCTCCCGTGCACACGGCATCCGAGGGGGCTGACGGCTTCGTCTCGGTGGAGGTCGCCCCGTCACTGGCCCACGACACCGCCGGCACGATAGCGGCGGCGCGTGGCCTCCACGAGCGGGTGGCGGGCCCCAACGTCCTCGTGAAGATCCCCGCCACCGTCGAGGGCGTCCCGGCCATCCACCAGATGATCGCCGAAGGGCGGAGCATCAACGTCACCTTGATCTTCAGCCTCGACCGCTACCGCGACGTCATCGAGGCCTACCTCTCGGGTCTCGACGCCTACGCCGCCGGCGGAGCGACCGATCTGTCCGGTGTGGCCAGCGTGGCGTCGTTCTTCGTGAGCCGGGTCGACACGGAGGTGGATCGGAGGCTCGATGCCCTGATCGAGCGCGGCGCCGGAGACCGCGACGCCCTGGCGGCGCTGAAGGGGCAGGCGGCCGTGGCTCAAGCACGAGCCGCCTACGAGCTGTTCACGAGCCAGTTCTCCGGACCGCGCTGGGACCGGCTCGTCGCGCTGGGTGCCCGCGTCCAACGACCGCTGTGGGCATCCACCTCCACGAAGAACCCCGCCTATCCCGACCTGGCCTACGTCGATACCCTGATCGGCCCCGACACGGTCAACACCATGCCGGATACGACGGTCGATGCGTTCTTGGACCACGGCACAGTGGCACGAACGGTCGATACCGACACCGACCACACCCATGCCGTCCTGACCGGGCTGGGCGATGCCGGTGTGGACCTGGGCGACGTGGCGACGACCCTCGAGTCCGAGGGTGTGGCCTCCTTTGCCGCCTCCTTCGACGAGCTCATGCAGACGCTGGCGGCGAAGGCCGAAACGCTGAGCCCGGGGGGGGCGTCCCGGGTATGAGCGTCAGCTGGGAGGTGGTGCCCTCTGTGGCCGAGGCCTTCGCCTCGGTCCTGGTGGAGGAGCTCACCACACGGACAGGTCACGGCCGGCTGTACCCGCTCTTCCTGTCGGGGGGTCCGACGGCCCGACTCGCCTACCAGGCCCTCGCCGACGTTACGGCCGCTTCCGGACCGGTCTGGCCCCAGGTGGAGATCTACTGGGGCGACGAGCGCTGTGTGCCCCGTGACGACCCCGACTCCAACTACCGGCTGGCCCGCGAGGCCCTCCTCGACCGGATCGGGGAGACCGGCCCCGTCCACCCCATGTACGACGCCGGGCCTCCCGAGCAGGCGGCCGGCGCCTACCGGCAGCTCCTCACCGGGCTCCCGACGCTCGGGATCGTCCATCTCGGTCTCGGGCCCGACGGGCATTGCGCTTCGCTGTTCCCCGGCTCGGCGGGCGCGGCGATCACCGACCCCGGCTGCCTGGTCGTCGCCAACACCGACCCCCACGGGGTCAACCCTCTCCCCCGCCTCACACTCACCCTCCCGGCGATCGCCCGGGCGGACCTCGTCGTCTTCACCGTCAGCGGTGCGTCGAAGCGTGACGCGCTGGCGCGCGTACGTGCCGGCGACGACCTTCCGGCCACCCACGTCACCGCCACCCGGGTGCGCTGGTTGGTCGACGAGGCCGCGCTGCCACGATCCGGCGCATCCTGAGCCGTGCCCACCCGCGCCGGGTAACCGGCCCGGTGACCGGCCGGAAGACCTCCAGGTTTGAACCGGACCGGCGCTGGGTAGGTGGTCACTGCCCAAGGCAATCGGGCGGGGCAGTGTGCCTCGCCCACGACCATCCAGGAGGCATCATGGCTCGCTATCGCCAGAGCGTGGTCGAAGAAGGCGTCACCCAACGTGAGGTCGTGCGGAGCGCGTGGAGCCCGGCGCAGCTCGTCGCCGTGGTGGCCGGCCTGCTCCTCGTGGTCCTGGGCGGTGTCGCCCTCAGTCGGAGCGGGGTCCACTTCACCGATCTCGCCGCCACCCATGTCATGGTGGCCGGAATGGGATTCACCACGCTGTCTGCCATCGTCGATCTCGTCGTCGGCGTGATCGTCCTCGCCGGGGGTGCGTTCCCGGACACGGCCAAAGGCACGATGGCGGTCTTCGGTGTGCTCCTGTTGGCGTTCGGACTGGTCGTCGCCCTCGGGCCGGCACCGTTCTCCACGTCGTGGGGTTACGTGACGGCCAACGGCGTGTTCTTCGCCGTGGTGGGCGGCGTGCTGCTGCTGGCGGCCATCGTCTCACCCATCTTCGCCTCGTCCCGCCGCGTCACCCGGCGCGACGGCGCAGCCAGCAGCGCCACCGAGAGCACACCCCCAGCGGCCACGCCTCCGGGGGCGGGCGGCATCCCGCTGGCGTAGCCCCACCGCCCCGGCCGCCGGTCAGCCCGTGTCGATGCCCCGACGGAGTGCTGCCGTGAACTCGGCCGCTCCGTCGGGACCCCCGCCGTCGAGGAGCCGCCGCACGAGGGCCGAGCCGACGATGACACCGTCGGCCACCCGGCAGACCTCGTGTGCCTGCTCGGGCGTGGAGACCCCGATCCCGATGCACACCGGCAGGTCGGTACGGTCCCGCACGGCACCCGCCACCCGCGCTGCCGACGACGCCACGCAGGCCTGCTCGCCCGTCACGCCCATCCGGCCGATCCCGTAGACGAAGCCCCGTGAGCGCTCGGCAATCCTGCCGACCCGCGCCGCGTCGGTGGTCGGCGCCACCAGCATGACCGTGGCAACCCCCGCCTCGTCGGCGGCCGCCGCCCATGGTCCGACCTCCTCCAGTGGGAGGTCCGGGACGATCGCACCGGCGACGCCGCTCTCGGCCAGCAGGCTGGCCATGCGGCGATGCCCCATCCGGACGACCAGGTTGTAGTACGTCATCACGACGACGGGTACGCCAAGGTCGACCGCGGCGAGGTCGGCGAGCACGCCCTGGGGCGTCGTGCCGCGCTGGAGCGCACGGAGCGACGCCGCCTGGATGACCGGACCGTCCATCATCGGATCCGAGAACGGCAGCCCGACCTCGAGCGCGTCCGCACCCGAGGCCGCCACAGCGCCGGCCGCGACCAACCAGTCGTCCGTCATCCCGGCCGTCACGTAAGGGATGAGGAGCTTCGCGCCGCCGTCGCGCCGCCGTCGCAGGTGGTCGGCGAGCATTCCCGACACCGGTTGGGGCACCCTCACACCCGCTGCCCTGTCCCCGCCGCCGACCCGAGCAGGTCGCGCACCTGGGAGACGTCCTTGTCCCCCCGGCCCGACAGGGTCACGAGGACGGTCGAGCCGCTGGGAATCTCCTTGCCTGCGTGCGCCAACACCCAGGCGATGGCGTGCGCGGACTCGAGCGCAGGGATGATCCCCTCGGTGCGTGACAGCCGCTGAAACGCGTCGAGCACTTCTGCGTCGTCCGCCGTCACGTACCTCGCCCGTCCGATTGCCGCCAGGTGGGCGTGCTCGGGGCCGATCCCCGGGTAGTCCAGGCCGGCCGAGATCGACTCGGCCTCCCGGATCTGCCCGGCTTCGTCCTGGAGAAGGGCGGACCGCATGCCGTGAAGCACCCCGGGCACTCCCATGGTGAGCGCCGCACCGCCCTCCGCCTCCACCCCGACGAGCTGTGACGTCGTTGCGTCGGCAAAGCCCGCGAACGTCCCGGCGGCGTTCGAGCCACCGCCGACGCACGCCACGACCAGGTCGGGATCGGCGCCGTCGAGGATGATGCGGCACTGGGCGCGCGCCTCGTCACCCACGATCCGCTGGAGCTCGCGGACCATCCACGGGTAGGGGTGGGGTCCCATGACCGAGCCCAGGCAGTAATGGGTGTGCTCGACCGTGGCCACCCACTCTCGCATGGCCTCGTTCACGGCGTCTTTCAGCGTCCGGCCGCCACTGTGGACCTCGCGCACCTCCGCCCCCAGCAACTCCATGCGAAAGACGTTGAGGGCCTGGCGTTCCGTGTCGAGCGCGCCCATGTAGACGACACACTCCATCCCGAACAGAGCGGCGGCAGTGGCGGTCGCCACCCCGTGCTGGCCGGCCCCGGTCTCGGCGATGAGCCGGCGCTTGCCCATCCGCTGGGCCACCATGGCCTGTCCGACGACGTTGTTGAGCTTGTGCGATCCGGTATGCGCCAGGTCCTCACGCTTCAACAGCAGGCGGATGCCCAGCTCCCCGGAGAGCCGCGTGCACTCGGTGACCGGGGTGGGCCGCCCCCCGTAACTGGCCAAGAGCGCCTCGAAGGTGTGGTGGAACGACGGCTCGGCCCATGCCTCCCGGAAGGCGTGCTCCAGCTGGTCGCAGGCGGCCACGAGCGATTCGGGCACGAACCGGCCCCCGAACTCCCCGAACCTGCCCGTCGGGCCCGGGTCGCCCATGACGTGCCCCGGTGCCGCTCCCCGGTCGGAGATCACTCGCGCTGCCAGTCGAACAGCTCAGCCCGCCCCGGAGCGGCGACGGTACCGTCTCCTGGCGGTGCCGCATCTCCCGACCCTCCCAGTGCCGCGCTGGCATCGCGGGCGGCGACGAGGAAGTCGCGGAGCTTCCCCGGGTCCTTCACGCCGGGGGCGGACTCCACACCGCTCGCCACGTCGACGCCCCAGGGGCGGAGCCGTCGGATCGCCTGCCCCACGTTGGCGGGCCGGAGCCCACCGGAGACGATGAGGCGCCTGGGGTCGGCCACGCCTTCGGCCAGCCTCCAGTCGAACACCTCACCGGACCCCGGGTTGGCACCGTCGATGAGGAGGTAGTGGGCGCCGTACTCCTCGAACCGCTCGATGGCAGGGTGCCCGGCGGGGAAGGCCTTGATCGTCGTCCCCACCCGGTCACGGATCCACCGCGTGTCCTCTGCCGACTCGCGGCCGTGGAGCTGGACCGCATGGAGCCTGGCCTGGTGGGCGATCTCGACGACCCGGCGAGGCGCCTCGTCCCGGAACACCCCGACCGTGAGGATCCCGTGTGGGAGGACCTTGACGATGTCGGCGACCGCGGCCGGTGCCATCTGGCGTGGAGACGGCGCGAAGATGAACCCGACGGCGTCGGCACCCATCCCCACGGCCAAGAGCGCGTCCGTCGCGCTGGTGATCCCGCAGATCTTCACGACGACGCCGTCGCCGCCCCCGACCGGCGCTCCCGACAGGCCCGCGGTCACGCGCCCCTCCCACCATCGCCGCCGGTCCCCGGCATCGCCGTCGTCGACCCGGTGGCGACCGCTGCACGTCGGGAGCCCCGGCCCGCCGCCACGAGATCCTCGACCGCAGTGCTCCGGTCACGAGCCCGTACGAGCGTCTCACCGACGAGCACGGCATCGAAGCCGGCGGCCCGTAGGGCGGCCACGTCGCCCCCGTCCCGGATACCCGACTCCGCCACGGTCGCCACGCCATCAGGGATCGAGCCTCGAAGCGCGCACGCCAGTTCCCGATCGACCTCGAAGGTCTCCAGGTCGCGCTGGTTCACCCCGATCAAGGTGGCGCCCGCCGCCAGCGCTGCGTCCAGCTCCGGCGCCGAATGGACCTCCACGAGAGCGTCGATCCCGACGGCACCTGCCACCTCCAGGCATGCCCGGAGGAGCGGCCCGTCCAACGCGGCCACGATGAGCAGGACGGCATCGGCACCCATCGCCCGGGCGTCGTAGACGTCGGCCGGGACGACCGTGAAGTCCTTGCGGAGCACCGGCACGGTGCATGCCTCCCGGGCGGCCCGGAGGTCGTCGGGGGATCCCCCGAAGTACTCCCGGTCCGTCAGCACCGACAGGCACGAGGCACCTCCGGCCTCATAGGCCGGCGCCACCCGGGACGGATCGAGCCCGGGATCGAGCTCGCCCTTCGACGGCGACCGTCGCTTCACCTCGGCGATCACCGCCATCCCCTGGGTCCGGGAGCGCTCCACGATGGCCCTGGCGAAGCCGCGCGCCGGCGGGAGACCCGTCATCGCCGCCTCCAACGCTGCTCGCGACCGGGTGTCCGCCGCCGCCGAGACGCGGTGGGACGCCAGGATCGTGGGCAGGTAGGAGGGCATGATCGGTCAGCCTACCGGGCGGTGGTGGACCGCTCGATACCGGTCAGGACGCCGGTCCGCTCACGCGTCGGGGAGGTCGGTGGCGGCGGCGGTGACCATCCGGACGGTCTCCCCATCCACCCACTCCACGACCACCTGGGCCGGGGTCGTCACCCGACGGTGGAGGAGACCGAGCGCGACGACCGACGGCGCCAGGGGCACGGGCTGCACGACCGATTGCACGGAGGTCACCACCCCCCGTTCCTCTCCGTCCGCGCTCGCCTTGATCACCGAGCCCGGCGGGGGGATGCGGAGCGGGCCCGGCGCAACTCGCGAAGAGGAAGAGGTGGCCTGCTCGTCACCCGCCGGAGCGTCGATCGTGAGCACGACGAGGCGCTTGGGCACGTTCGACCCTCGGGCATCGATCCGGGCCACCAGCTCCTGGCCGAGGTAGCACCCCTTGGTGAACGACACGGTCCGGGCCACCAGCCCGAGCTCAGCGGGGATCGACCGGTCGGTGATCTCGGAGCCCATGCGCGGGATACCCGAGGTGATGCGAACCGCCTCCACGTCGGCCGGGCTCGCCACGACCATGCCCTCGACACCGGGGTCGAACGACGCCACGCCGTCCGGCGGTCCGAGCACGTCGACACCGACCATCGATCCCCACCGCACGGGGAGGACGACCACCGCTCCGGGGGCGCCCGGTCCCGCCACGCCGCCGAGATCCGACCCCACCTCCCTTGCCCCTGGCCCCCGGAAGCCCACCGATGTCCACGGGAGCGGAGTGATCTGGGCCGCCGTCCGGATCAGGAACCGCTGGAGCCGCTGGCGCACCGGTTCGCCGTAGCCGGCTTCCACGTCGACGAGGAACACCGGCCCGGGAAGGCGTGTCACCCGCACCAGGGCGTCGATCCTGCCCTCGGGGGCGAGGAGGAGCGCGTCGGCGCACGCCCCCTCCGGGATCGCCGCCACGTCCTGGCTGCACTGACCCTGGAGGAAGGCTCCGGCGTCAGGTCCGGACACCTCGAGCACGTCCCGGGCGAGCTCGATGCGGGCACACCCCGACAGCATGGCCTCGTGGCCGGCACCGGCGCCTGCGGGCTCAGACATGGACCACCCTCCCGGTCATCCGCCGGGCCCGGGTGACGGCATGGAGGAGCGCAGCTGCCTTGTGGGCGCACTCCTCGTACTCCCGCACCGGGTCGCTGTCGGCAACGATCCCGGCACCGGCCTGCACCGACGCCCTGCCGTCCGGAGTGGTGGTCATCGTCCGGATGGCGATAGCCGTGTCCAGGTTGCCGGAGAAGTCGATGTAGCCGACGATCCCGCCGTAGATGCCCCGCTTGGTGGCCTCGAGCTCGTCGATGATCTCCATCGCCCGCACCTTGGGCGCCCCAGACAGCGTTCCCGCCGGGAGCGTGGCCCGAAGAACGTCGACGGGCCCCTTCCCCGGCGCCAAACGCCCGGAGACCTGGGACGTGAGGTGCATGATGTGGCTGTAGCGCTCGACGACCATGAGCTCGTCGACGCGCTCGGTCCCGAAGGCCGCCACCCGGCCCACGTCGTTGCGGGCCAGGTCCACCAGCATCACGTGCTCTGCCCGCTCCTTCGGGTCCTCCACCAGCTCTGCCTCCATGAGCCGGTCGTGGACGTCCCCGTCCCCTCGGGGACGTGAGCCGGCGATCGGCCGGGACACCACCACGCCGTCACGGACCCGGACCATCGGCTCAGGTGACGCCCCGACGACGGTCACGGTGGCTGAACGCAGGAAGTAGAGGTACGGGCTGGGGTTGACGAGCCGTAGCACCCGGTAGACCTCGAAGGGGTCCACGCCCAGGTCCTCCAGGTCGAACCGGCGCGACAGCACCACCTGGAAGATGTCCCCGGCCGTGATGTGCTCCTTGGCAGCTGCCACCGCCCGCAGGTACGCGTCGGCCGTCATCGTGTGGGTCACGTCCGCCGGGAGCCCGTGGCGGAGCGACGCCCGGACCGCGAGCGGACCGATCGGGCGGAAGCAGTCCTGCTCCAGGTCGTCGAGACGGGTGGTAGCGGCGGCAAAGGCCCGGTCGAGATCGTCGGCGCCCCAGGACGGATCGACGGCGACGTTGTCGACCAGGACGACCCGCTGACGCCAGTGGTCGAACGCCGCCAGCTGGCCGATGACGGTCACCATCGCGTCCGGGTGACCCTGATCGTCGGGTGGCGGCGGCCCCAGGGCCTCCACCTCACGGACGACGTCGTAACCGAGGTAGCCCACCAGACCGGAGTGCAGAGGAGGGAGGCCGTCGAGGACCGGGGCGTCCATGTCGGTCAGGATCGCCTCCAGCGCCGCCAACATCCCTGGTCCTCGGGCGCTGGCGATCGACGCACCGAGGTCGAGCGTCCCCTCGGTCGTCACCCGGAGGCCCGAAGCGGTCACCACGGCCAGCGGGTCCCTCCCCACGAAGGAGTACCGGCCCCAGCGCTCCCCCCCCTCGACCGACTCCAACAGGAATCCTGGACGCTCACCAGTCCCCACCATGGTGAGGAACGCCGCCACCGGGGTGATCGTGTCGGCCACGAGCTCCCGCCATACCGGGACGATACGGTGATGGGCGGCCAGCCGGAAGAACCCGTCCCGATCGAGCTCCGGGCACTCGCCGGCAGTGGTCACGGTGACGCCGGATCGGCCTGCCCGCCAAACGACCGATAG
Organism: Acidimicrobiaceae bacterium; assembly: GCA_027365145.1. Lineage (GTDB taxonomy): Bacteria > Actinomycetota > Acidimicrobiia > Acidimicrobiales > RAAP-2 > JAKADK01. The sequence goes on from DAHXOA010000109.1 coordinate 27,051, forward strand.
AAGCAGGTCACGTTCCCGGTGTGGCAGGCACCACGGCCCTCTTGGTCCACGAGCACGAGGAGCGTGTCCCCGTCGCAGTCGTAGCGGACGTCGCGCACCCACTGCCGGTCGCCGGACGTATCGCCCTTGCACCAGAGCTCCTGCCGGCTTCGACTCCAGAACCAGGTCCGCCCGGTCGCGAGCGTCCTGCGGAGGGACGTCTCGTTCATCCAGGCAAGCATGAGCACCTTCCCGTCACCCCGCCGCTGCACGATGGCCGGCACGAGCCCGTCCGCGTTGTAGGTCACACTGGCCAGCTCCCGATCATCGATCCGGATCGGCGTCGCGACGAACTCTTCCACTCCCTCACCCACCGTCCCGACCTCGCTCACGTGGTCCTCCACTCCCTCACTCCCGTTCGCACCGCGCTCCTCTACGAACCCGACCGGCTGCTGTGCCGCTCGCCCTCACAGGTACAGGCCGGTACCGCCATCGATCCGGTCCGACGCCACGGCATGGATGTCCCGCTCGCGCAGGATGACGAACTCCTCACCTTGCACCTCGACCTCGAACCGGTCCTCGGGGTTGAACAGCACCTTGTCCCCGACCTTCACGGCCCGGACGTGCGGCCCGATGGCCACCGCCTCGGCCCATGCGAGACGCCGGGACACCTGGGCCGTGGCTGGGATGAGGATCCCCGAACGGGACCGCCGCTCACCCTCCGCCGGGGTCACCTGGACCAGCACCCGGTCGGCGAGCACGGTGATGGACTGCTTCGACACCGGGCGATCCGGGGGCCGGCCCGACGGCGCCTTGGCGGGAGCGCCGTCGGCACCCGGCCGCGGGTTGCCGGATCCGGCGCTGTCTTCGGGTGGCACCCCCAGAGGCTACCGCAGGCCGCCCGCCGGCCGTTCCGCCCCGGAGCGACACCGGAGCGACACCGGAGCGCGCTCACGGGGGCCGGACGGAGATCCCGGCCCGGGCCAACGACTCCTTCGCCTCGCCGATCGTGTGCTCGCCCAGATGGAAGATGGAGGCGGCGAGCACGGCGTCCGCCCCCCCGACCAGAGCCCCTTCGACCAGATGCTCGAGCGTACCGACTCCCCCGGATGCCACGACGGGGACGGGGCACCGGTCGCTCACCGCTCGGGTCAGCTCCAGGTCGAACCCGAGCCGCGTCCCGTCCCGGTCCATGGAGGTGAGGAGGATCTCCCCGGCGCCGAGGGCGCAGGCCCGGTCGACCCAGTCGAGCACGTCCACGCCCGTCCGGGTCCGACCCCCGTGCACGACCACCTCCCACCCGGTCGCCGCACCCACCGACCGGCGTCGGGCGTCGACGGCCACCACGACGCACTGCGCACCGAACTCCCCGGCCAGCTCGCCGACGAGCTCCGGGCGCTCGACGGCGGCCGTGTTGACACCGACCTTGTCCGCCCCTGCCCGGAGGAGGCGCCGCGCATCGTCAGCGGACCGAACGCCGCCGCCCACCGTGAAGGGGATGAACACCCGCTCGGCCGTCCGCTGGACGACCGACACCATCGTCCCCCGTCCTTCGGCCGAGGCGGTGATGTCCAGGAGCACCAGCTCGTCGGCGCCCGCCGCGTCGTACCGGGCGGCCAGCTCCACGGGGTCGCCGGCGTCGAAGAGGCCCACGAACCGGACGCCCTTCACCACACGGCCCCGATCGACGTCGAGGCAGGGGATCACCCGGACGGTGCGCATGCGGCCAACGCCTCCCCGATGGTCAGCCGGCCGTCGGCGAGCGCCTTGCCGGCGATGGCGCCGGCCAACCGGCGCTCGAAGGCGCCCTCCTCCACGACGAGGTGGGCCAACGCCGCAAGGTCGTCCGCCGTGGCGACACCGCCCGACGAGACGACCGGGACCTGCGTGGCTCGGAGCACCTCGACCAGCCCGTCGATCTCAGGACCGGCGAGGGTCCCGTCGCGCTCGATGGCGGTCACGACCACCGCCCCCAGCTCGACGGGACGGAGCTCGTCGAGCACGTCCGTCACGCTGCGCCCGCTGCCCGCCTCCCACCCGCGCACCGCCACCTCGCTGCGCCCATCCACCCGGCGGTAGTCGAGACCGACGGCGACCTTCCCGGGGTACCGGCTCGCCACCCGGGCGACGAGGTCCGGCATCTCGACGGCGGCGGTCCCGAGGACGACGCGGGCCACTCCCCCGTCGATCAGGACCTCCACGTCCGTCTCCGACCGGATCCCCCCGCCGGCCTGGACCGCGGCTCCTGTGCCGACGGCGAGCTTTGCGATGGCGAAGATCGTCTCCCGATTGCCGGGCACTCCCGTGCGCGCGGCGTCGAGGTCGACCACGTGGATCCAGGACGCGCCGGCATCGAGAAAGCCCCTGGCGAGGGCGAGCGGGGCGCCGTAGTCGGTCTCCCGGGCGAAATTTCCCTGGTGGAGACGGACGGCGCGCCCACCCCGCAGATCGATCGCCGGGTAGAGATCCATCAGCCGGCCCGCAGTTCACCGTCGGGACGGTGACCGCCGTCCGGACCGTCCACCGCCCGGTCGGCGGAGGAACCGGAACGCGACCGCCCGGCCGCTGCGCCGACAGCGGCGACGAACGTGCCCAGGATGGCCAGACCGGTGGTGCCCGACTTCTCGGGGTGGAATTGGGTGCCCCACAGGCTTCCCCGCTCGGCGGCGGCGACGATCGGACCGCCGTAGTCGCACACCGCCACGGTGTCCTCGGTCAGCTCGGGCGCGTAGGAGTGGACGAAGTACACCCATGGCCGCTCCGCCACACTGGACAGCAGGGCGCCGGTTCGCGTCGGCGTGAGCACGTTCCACTGCATCTGGGGTCGCTTCTCCCCTGCCGGGAGGGCACGGACCACGCCGGGGAGGATCCCCAGCCCGGACGTTGCCGGGTCCTCCTCTGACCCCTCGTAGAGCAGCTGGTAGCCGACGCAGATCCCGAGGAACGGGACGCCCCGGCCGATCGCGTCCCGCACCGCCGGCTCCAACCCGCGTCCGTGGAGCGCCCGGGCACACGGCCCGAACGCTCCGACCCCGGGGAGCACCACCCCGTCGGCCGCGGCGACGAGATCGGGATCGGCGACCAGGGCCGTCTCCGCTCCAAGGTGCTCGAGTGCCTTCTGCGCCGACCGGAGGTTCCCGATGCCGTAGTCCACCACGGCAATCATCCCGCCCCCCTGGACCGTTGACGCAGGAGGGGGCGGTTCGCCTCGCCGGTCACAGCAGTCCCTTGGTGGAAGGGATGGCATCCCCGTCACGCACCAGCGCGTCCCGCAGGGCACGGGCCACTCCTTTGAACGTGGCCTCCAAGATGTGGTGGGTGTTCTTCCCCGACCGCTGCCGGAGGTGGAGCGTGACCCCGGACGCCGTCACGAAGGCCCGCCAGAACTCCTCGGCCAGCTGGGGATCGAAGCCGGGTGCGCCGAGCGGAAGGGCTTCGGGACCGAGGTCGACCTCGTAGACGAGGAACGGGCGGCCCGACAGGTCGAGCGCCACCTCTATCAGAGCCTCGTCGAGGGGCAGCGAGATCGACGCGAACCGCCGGATGCCGGCCTTGTCCCCCCAGGCCCGGGCCAGTACCGACCCGAGGGAGATGCCCACGTCCTCCACCGTGTGGTGCGCATCCACGTCCAGGTCTCCGATGGCCCGGACCGAGAGGTCGAAGCCACCATGCCGGCCGAGCTGGCTCACCATGTGGTCGAAGAACGGGAGCCCGGTCACCACCTCCACGACACCCGAACCGTCCAGGTCGACCCGGATCTCGATGGCCGTCTCCTTCGTCGTTCGGCTGATCGCGGCCACCCGCACTGTCCGTGCCGGGTCATCGGGTTCGCCGGCAACGGGACCGGCCGCCCTGCCGCCGTCCGTGCCCGCTCCGTCCGGCTCGATCACAGGACCTCCTCCAGCGCGTCCAAGAAGGCGTCGTTCTCCGCTGCCGTCCCGATAGTGACACGCAGGCACCCCGACGTTCCCGCCCAGGTCGAGCAGTCCCGTACGAGCACCGACCGCGTCACGAGGTCGGTCCAGACGTCGCGGGCGGGGCGGG
>DAHXOA010000115.1 GCA_027365145.1 Acidimicrobiaceae bacterium
GTTGCCCGAGAAGTAGGAGGTGAAAGGGTGGTCGGGGAAGGCGGCGACCTCCAGGAGCTCTCCCCGCCCGGCGAAGTCGATCTGGGCCTCGCCGGCAACCTCGGCCGCGAACCGGGTGCAGCGACTGCACTGGATGCAGCGCTCCCGGTCGAGCAGCACGAGCTCGGAGATGGGGATCGGCTTCTCGAAGTGGCGCTTTTCCTCGACGAACCGGCTCTCCCCCGGTCCGTAGGCGAGCGTCTGGTCCTGGAGCGGGCACTCGCCGCCCTTGTCACACACGGGGCAGTCGAGCGGGTGGTTGACGAGGAGGAACTCCAGGACACCGTCCTGGGCCTTTTTCACCTTGGGCGAGTCGGTGGTGACCTCGACACCCTCGGCAACCTCGACGAAGCACGACGGCTGGAGGGTGGCGCCGCGCGGGCCGCTCACCTCGACCAGGCACATGCGGCACACGCCGACCGACGCCATCCTGGGGTGGTAGCAGAACCGGGGGATGAAGGTGCCGGCCCGTTCGGCGGCGGCGATGAGCACCTCGCCCTTCCGGGCCGTGACCGTGCGGCCGTCGAGCGTGAAGGTGACCGCGTCCTCCGGCGGCGAGGAGGGAGCATCCCCAGTGTCGCTGCCACCGCTGACGGTGGCAGCTCCGGGAGACCCGGCGCCGGTGACGCGGGTGGTGGAGCCGGTGGGCTCAGCCAAAGGGACAGCCTCCTTCCTTGATGTGGACGAGGAACTCGTCACGGAACATCTTGATGGCCGAGCCGATGGAGGACGGGATGGACGGTCCGAGCACGCAGATGGTGGTCTGCTGGGGTGGCCAGGTCAGCCCCGGCGCGATGTTGTCGCAGGCGTCGAGAAGCAGGTCGAGGTCCTCCTCCCGGCCGTGGCCGGACTCGATGCGGCCCATGATCCGCTCCAACCATCCCGATCCCTCCCGGCATGGCGTGCACTGACCGCACGACTCGCGGGCGAAGAACCGGGTGATGCGCCACGCCGCCCGCACGGCGCAGGTGTCCTCGTCCATGACGACGACCGACCCGGAGCCGAGCATCGAGCCGGCTCCGGCCACCTCGTCCTGGCCCAGGGGGAGGTCGACCTGGTCCGGGCCGAACCACGGCGCCGAGACCCCGCCGGGGATGAACGCCTTCAGCTGCCGGTCGCCCGGGATCCCGCCGCCGAGGACCGGAGCGAAGATGAGGTCGGCGAAGGTGGTCTTCACCATCTCGATCTCGAAGACGCCCGGGTGCCGCACATGCCCGGCCAGCGCGAACAACCGCGTCCCCGTCGACTTCCCCTCGCCCAGGGCGGCGAAGGCGGCGCCGCCGTGGAGCATGATCCACGGCAGGTTCGACATGGTCTCGACGTTGTTGACCACGGTGGGCTCGCCGTAGAGCCCGATCGCGGCCGGGAAGAACGGGGGCTTGATCCGGGGAAATCCCCGTTTGCCTTCCAGGGACTCGATGAGGGCGGTCTCCTCGCCGCAGATGTAGGCACCGGCGCCGGGATGGACGACGAGGTCGATCGAGAACCCGGAGCCGAAGATGTCCTCACCGACCGCTCCGTGGTCGTAGGCATCGTTCAAGGCGGCCTGGACCCGCTCGAGGCCCAGCGCGAACTCCCCCCGCAGGTAGATGAAGGCCTGGGAGACCTGGAGGGCGTAGGCGGCGATGAGCACGCCTTCGATCAGCTGGTGGGGGTCACGCTCGACGAGGAGGTGGTCCTTGAACGTCGCCGGCTCACTCTCGTCGCCGTTCACCACCAGGTAGGACACGGGGTTCTTGCGGAGCATCGACCACTTCCGTCCGGCCGGGAACCCGGCGCCGCCCCGGCCGAGCAGGCTGGCGGCGTCGACCTCGGCGGCCACGGCCTCAGGCGTCATCGTGAGCGCCTTGCGCAGGCCGTCGTACCCCCCGGTGGCGAGGTAGCGCTCCAGGGTGTGGGAGTCGTGATGGCCCATCCGGGCCGTCACGATCTTCGGCGCCTCGGTAACGGCCATCAGTGATCGCCCTTCCCCGCCTCGGCTGCCCGGCGCGCCTTCGCCTCGGCCATCGCCGCCCGCTCGGCGGCGATGCGGTCCCGCCCGACACGGAGGCCGCCACTGCGGCGCACCCGGATCAGGGTCCCGTGATGGGGGACCTCACCGTCGCGGGCACCGGAGCGCAGCTCGGCGACCAGCCGGTCGAAGGACTCAGGGGTCTGGGCGCCCACGTAGCGGTGGTTGACCTGGACGCAGGGCGCCCGGTCGCAGTCGGCCAGGCACTCGGCCTCCTCCAGGGTGATCGTCCCGTCGGTCGTGGTCCCGCCCACCCCGATGCCGAGCGATGCCTCGGCGTGCTCCAGGAGCTCGTAGGCACCCCGGAGCAGGCAGGCGATGTTCGTGCAGATCGACACCACGTAGGTCCCGACCGGTTCGGTGTGGAGCATGTCGTAGAACGACGCCGTCCCGCGCACCTCGGCCGGCGTGAGGCCCACCAGGTCGGCGATCTCGACGATGGCCTCCGGGCACAGCCAGCCGTCTTGACCCTGGGCCAAGTGGCACAGGGGGATCAGGGCCGAACGCCGGTCGGGGTAGAGGGCCATCAGCTGGCGGGCCTGGTCGAGCAGCTCGGGCGCCAGGTGTCCGTCACCATCACGGCCCCGCACCGCCGGGGTGGGGGCGGGAGTCGAGGTCGGCTCGCCCGTCACCGGTCCACCTCCCCCATCACCGGGTCCACCGACGAGCACACGGCGACGGCGTCAGCGATCAGGCCGCCTCGCATCATCACCGGGAGCGACTGGAGGTTGACGAAGCTGGGGCCGCGGATGTGCATCCGGTAGGGCTTGGAAGAGCCGTCGGATACCAGGTAGCACCCGAGCTCACCCCGGGGCGACTCGATGGCCACGTAAACCTCCCCCTCGGGCACCTTGAACCCCTCCGTGAACACCTTGAAGTGGTGGATCAATGCCTCCATCGACTCGTCGATGCGAGCGCGGGGCGGGGGGGTCACCTTCTTGTCCTGGAGTCGGTAGTCGCCGGTCGGCATCCGCTCGACCACCTGGCGGATGATCCGGATCGACTCGCGCAGCTCGTTCAGGCGGATGGAGTACCGATCGAAGTTGTCCCCGTAGGTACCGACGACGACGTCGAAGTCGACCTGGTCGTAGTGGAGATACGGCATGGCGCGCCGGAGGTCCCAGGGGATGCCGGTGGAGCGCAGGATGGGTCCGGTCACCGACAGTGCCAGCGCCTCCTCGGCCGAGATCTTCCCGATCGACTCGGTGCGCTGCCGGAACAGTGGCTGGCCCGTCAGGAGCTCGTCGTACTCGTCGAGGCGCGGCAGCACCGTGTCGCAGATCACGGTGACGTCGTCCTCCCATCCGTCGGGGAGGTCGGCGGCGACGCCGCCGGGGCGGATGTAGTTGTGGTTCATCCGGAGGCCCGTCGTCTTCTCGAAGAAGGCGAGGACCATCTCCCGCTCCCGGAACCCGTAGATCATCATCGAGGTGGACCCGAGGTCCATCCCGTTCGTGGCCATCCACATGAGGTGGGAGGACACCCGGTTCAGCTCGGCCATGAGCATCCGGATCCACACGGCACGCTCAGGCACCTCCACCCCGAGCAGCGCTTCAGCGGCAAGCGAGAACACCAGCTCGTTGTGGAGCGGGGACAGGTAGTCCATCCGGGTCACGTTCGTCGCGCCCTGCACGTAGGTGAGCTCCTCACCAGTCTTCTCCATCCCGGTGTGCAGGTAGCCGATGACCGGCTTGGTACGCAGGACGGTCTCCCCGTCGAGCTCCAACATGAGGCGCAGCACCCCGTGCGTCGACGGGTGCTGGGGACCCATGTTGATGATCATGGTCTCGTCGTCGGACCGCTCGACGTCGATGTCCGACGGGTCGACCACGTGCCCTTCGGGGAGACGGAGCACGGCGCCCACCTCGCGCCGCAGCTCACCGGCGCCCGTCGCCTTCCGACGGCGGAGCTCCTGGCCGCCCTCCGACGTCTCGGCCACGAGCCCGGCGAGCTCGCCTCCCGTCTCCGGTCCGCGAGCGAAGAAGTCCTCGTCCGGTCGGCCCGCCGACGCGCCGGCGCCGGGCGACGACGGCTCTGATGGGGGTGCGTCGCTCATGCCAGGTTCATCTCGCGCTCACCGGGGACCCGGCGCTTCTTTGAACTGGACGGGGACACGACCCACCCCGTAGTCCTTCCGGAGCGGGTGCCCCTCCCAGTCCTCGGGCATCAGGATCCTGGTGAGGTCGGGATGGCCGTCGAACACGATGCCAAAGAGGTCGAAGGCCTCCCGCTCCATCGCCTCCACACCGGGGTAGACGTCGAAGAGGGTGGGGATTGACGGATCGGACTCGGGCACCTGCACCCGGACCCGGACCCGGCGGCGCTGACTCAAGGAGAGCAGGTTGACCACCACCTCGAACCGCTCGGGGACGACGCCCTCGGCGACGTGGCGATCACCGAGGAGCAGGTAGTCGACGGCGCATAGATCGGCACACATCTCGAAACCGGCGCCGCGGTAGGCCTCGACGGCCCCGACATAGACGTCCCGGGCGACGAACGCCACCTCCTGGTGCGGGCGACCGGGCACACGGGAAGACGACCCGCCCGCGACGTTGACTTCGGCTGCGGTCATGGCAGCGGCTCTCCAACGCTGCGAGCGATGACCGGGTTCCGCTTCGGGGTGCCGACGTGCAGCGCGTCGGGCCGATCCGGGGTCCACCCCTCGGTCCGCTCGTCTGCGTGCGTCCGCCCGTCGTCGGTGTCGCCACCCTGGTCGTCGGCGAGACCCCGGTCCGACCCTGAAGGGCGCGCCGTCGCCGCCCGGGCGTGGCGGGTGATGTCGCCGGTGCGCACCTTCTCGTGGAGGGTGAGGATGGCGTGCATGAGGGTCTCGGGGTTGGGCGGGCACCCCGGGGCGTAGACGTCGACCGGAACCACCTGGTCAACGCCCTGGACGATGGCGTAGTTGTTGAACATCCCGCCGGTCGAGGCGCAGACGCCCATCGAGAGGACCCACTTCGGCTCCATCATCTGGTCGTAGACCTGGCGAAGCACCGGGGCCATCTTCTGGGACACCCGTCCGGCCACGATCATGAGGTCGGCCTGGCGGGGTGACGAACGGAACACCTCCATCCCGAACCGGGCCAGGTCGAAGTCCGAGGCTCCCGCCGACATCATCTCGATGGCGCAGCAGGCCAGCCCGAACGTGGCGGGCCACATCGAATAGCGCCGCGCCCACCGGACTAGATCCTCCAATCGACCGGTCATGAAGTTGTGCTGGAGATCCTCGAGTCCCACGGCCCGCTCCGCCCCTACGCTGCCCGGCCCGGGCCGGAGGCCGCGGCGGGTTCGGCGGGTTCGGCGTCGGGGGAGGAAGCCGGAGACCCGGGCGGGACGGGGTCAGGGTTCCCGCTGATCCTGGCGATCGTCGAGTCGGAGGTCCGCGACGGCATCGCCCGCTCCAGCCGCTTCGCCGGCGCCCAGCTGAGCGCCCCGTTGCTGACCAGGTAGAGGAACGACACGAACACGATCCCGGCGAACACGAGGATCTCCACGAGGCCGAAGGTCCCGAGCTGGTGGAAGACGACGGCCCACGGGTAGAGGAAGACGATCTCGATGTCGAAGATGATGAAGATCATCGCCACGAGGTAGAAGCGGACGGGGAACCGGGTCGGCGGCTCGATGTCGGGGACGATCCCGCACTCGTAGGGGGCCACCTTCGCCGCCGTCGGGCGCTTCTTCGGGGCCAGCATCGACGAGCCCACGAACGACAGCGCGGCGAACAGCAGGCCGAGCACGATCAGCACGAGGATGGGCAGGTATTGATCCACGGTGGAATGGTTTTAGCACGCTCGATGCGCTGGGGCACATCGAGGAGCGGTGGAGCGCAGGGCCCGGCCGGGGCAGGGGCGGACGCGGCGGCTACAGCGGCGGACGACAGCGGCCCGGCGGGCGCCCTGGCGATGGCGCGGCGATCGGAGCGCCGGGGCCGGCGTGCCATGAACGCCACCTGACCGCGTACGCTGGGGAGCCGTGCAACCCCCCGCCGACCCGAAGCTCCCGACCGCCCTCCCAGCCCATCCGGCCACGGATCGGAGGTCGGGGGTCGAGCGTGTCCACGACGTCCTCGTGATCGGCGGTGGGCCCTCGGGATCGGCATGCGCCTACTGGCTGGCTGAAGCCGGCTGGGATGTCGTCCTCGTGGAACGGAAGCACTTCCCCCGGGAAAAGACGTGCGGGGACGGTCTCACCCCGCGTTCGGTGCGGCAACTCGCCGACATGGGCCTGGAGGGGGCACTCGCCGGGGCGCACCGTTACGACGGACTCCAGGCACACGCGTTCGGCCGGGTGGTGGATCTACCGTGGCCCTCCCATCCCGACTTCCCCCCCTACGGCTACGTCGTCACCCGGTACGACCTGGACCAGATCGTGAACGACCGTGCGGAGAAGGCCGGCGCGACGGTGTGGCAGGGCACCGAGGCGATGGCTCCGCTGCTCGACCCGGACGTTCGGGTGGATCAGCCGGATGTTGCCGGTGTGCGCAGCCGCCGCGGCGGCACGCCCGGTGACGGTGACACCCGGCTCCCGGCCTGCACCGGTGCCGTCGTGAGGGATACGACGACCGGGCTGACCCGCGACATCCGGGCCCGTTACGTCGTGGTCGCCGATGGGGCGAACTCCAGGTTCGGCCGGGCGCTGGGCACCTCCAGGAACCGGGCGCGACCCATGGGTATGGCGCTACGGGGCTACTACCGCTCGCCCCGGCACGACGACACCTTCATCGAGTCCCACCTCGACATCAGAGACGCCAACGGCGCCACGGTGCCCGGCTATGGATGGATCTTCCCCGTCGGGGACGGGCGCGTGAACGTGGGCGTCGGGCTGCTCTCGACGGACCGGCGGTGGAAGGGTGTCAACACCTCGACGCTCATGGACACCTTCGTCCGCTATGCCCCGGCGTCGTGGGGTCTCTCGCCAGAGAGCTGCCTGGGGCCGCCGACCGGCGGCAAGCTCCCGATGGGACTGTCGGTCGGGCCCCGCGTCGGACCGACCACCCTCGTCGTCGGGGACGCCGCCGGCTCGATCAACCCGTTCAACGGTGAGGGGATTGCCTACGGCTACGAGACCGGACGTCTCGCCGCCGCCGCCCTGGGCGAGGCGCTGAGCGGTGACGGCGGCGCAGCCCTCGACCGCTACGAGCAGCGGTTGGAAGACACCTACCGCCTCTACTTCAGGGTGGCCCAGGCCTTCGTCCGCATGATCAGCCGGCCTGAGCTCATGAAGATCTGCGTCGGGACGGGCATGCACTCCGAAACACTGATGGCCTGGATCCTGAGGAGCATGGCGAACCTCCTCCGACCCGACGAGCTAGGCCCGGCGGAGGCCGCCTACCGGGCGTTCGCCGCCATAGCGGCCCGCTACCCGCCGACCTGAGCCGGCGAGCAGGCGCCCTGAGTCGGCGAGCAGGCGTACCGCCCCCTGAGGTGCAGCGAGGCGCGTCCGTCACCCCGCTGCGTCCGCCGCCATCCGCTTGGTCATGGCGTCGTAGGGAGGGGTGATCGCCGTGCCCGGGATCGACGTGCCGACGCCGACGGGCTGGAGCACGGCTTCGATCCGTCCGCCGAATATGTAGGCGTCACCCTGCGTGATGTTCCCGGTATGGCCCGGCACGGTGAAGGTCGTGACGTAGGAGAACGCCCGGACGCCAGAGGGAGTCGCCAAGGTGACCGGCGTGACCTGGGCCGACGCTCCGGCCACACCCGCCGCCGCGATGATCTTCGTCTGGAACGTGGTGTAACAGCTGGAGAAGTCGGGCTTCTGGAACGCGGCTTCCGCTGCCGTCGCTTCGGCCGCCGTGTCGAGGACCGTGGTCCGTGAGCTCATCTCGAGCTTGGACCCGGCAGGGCCCACGAACACCGGGGAGGCGGCGGCGGCCTGCTGGTCGGGTGCGCTCACACCGGCGAAGACGCCATCGATCTGGTCCAGTGGGAGACCGAGACAGGTGGCCAAGGGGGCCATCGCCTGGCTGGCGGCCAGCTTCTCTGCCGACGTCGGGAACACCCCGGATCCCGTCCCCGTCGCCCACCCTGGTGGCAGGTCGGTGAGGTGGAGGTTGACCGATTCGGCCAGCGAGAGGGCGGGTGAGGCCGCGCTGGTCGGCGGTGGCGCGGCTGCCGGGGACACCGACGTCGACGTGTTGTCGTAGTGCTTGACAAGGAGGTACCCCCCGACAACGACGACAACGACGAGGAGGGCGAGGAGGAGGGCGAGGGTGCGCCGGCGGTGCGCCGCTCCGGTCGGCTCCGCTCCGGGCTCGGTGACGCCCGGGGCGCCAACCGCATCGGACGCACCCGGGCCCGCCACCCCGGCCAGCGGATCGGGCCAGACGGCCGCACCGGTGCGCGGGTCGATGAACGGCTGCTGTTCACCGGGGAAGGACCCACCGTCCCCGGTGCCGACAGCGGCTGCCCCCGTGACCGGCGGGCTCGGCGCTCCGGCCACCGCTCCGGGCGGCGGCGGAGGCGGCGGTGTCTGGGCCGACGCGGGCGGGCTCGGCGCTCCGGCCACCGCTCCGGGCGGAGGCGGAGGCGGCGGTGTCTGGGCGGACGCGGGCGGCTCGGCTGGAGGGACCGGGACTCCCGCCGCGACAGGTGACACCGCTTTGTACCGGGCGATCCATGCCGGGATGGCCTGGTCGAGATAGGCCGCCTGCCCGGGCGACACGTTGTCGGCCGGGAGGAGGAACCGCACCTGTTGCGCCCCGGCTGTGAGCGTCATCACCATGGCGATGCGGCCGTCGGCAAGGTTGGTCTGCTCGTGACACGATCCCGCGTCGATCGCCGTCCACGGGAGGAGCCGTTCGGTACCGGGTTGCGGACCGCGGACCCCGATGCCCGCTGCGGTGAACAGCAGGCTCAGGCCTTCGGTCGGTGCCGCCCCCTGCAAGGGGTCGCCCGCCAGCGCGACCCCGTCGAGCAGCATGCCCTCGGGCGGGAGATCGGATGCTGCGACCGTCATCTGGCGCTCCTTGTCGTGTCATGGGATCTCGTCGCCCCGCCAACCGACCACCCCGAGGGCGCTTCAACGGGGGGTCGGATCCTGACCACTGTCCGCGGCATGATCGCTACATTATGGCTGGCTCGTGGCGTGGGTGCTGGCCAATGACAGGGCGCTTCCCCGACTGTCGGAAACCGGCGACGATCCCGTAGGATGCGGAGCGCATGACGAAGGTCGTACCCAGGGTGCAGGACGGGAGGGCCGCCCGTTGACCCACCCGTCCCTGCCGCCGTTCGGGTTGACCGCGATCTGGCGGGTGCTCACCACCTTCTCCTCGGGGCCGTGGGCGCTGGCCACCCTGTTCGGAGAGCTGGTGCTCTTCGGCTGGTACCTCCGGGGCGTCCACCTCCTGGCGCTTCGCGGCCGCAACTGGCCCCTCCGGCGTACCCTGGCGTTCACCAGCGGCATCGTCTCGGTGGCGTTGGCCTGGCAGTCGGGCATCCCCGTATACGCCGGGTCCATCTTCACGGTGCACATCCTCCAGCACCTGTTGTTGATGTCGGTCGCACCGATCCTGTTCGCCATCTCCTCGCCGGTGACCCTGGCGATGCAGACCATCGAACGGCGGCGGAAGGTCGCTCTCCTGAAAACCTTCAACTCTCGCGGGATGCGGTTGGTGACGAACCAGATCTTCGGCGGCGTCGGGAACTACGGGATCATGTTCTGGTTCTTCCTCGACCACGGGATCGCTGTCGCCATGCCCCGGCCCGCACTCATGGACCTCGTGAACGTGCTGTTCCTCGTGTTCGGGGCACTGGTGTGGTGGCCGGTCCTGTCGATCGACTACCTCGGCAGGCGGCGGTACCCCGACTCCACCCGCCTGCTGTTGGCTGCGGCGGGCATGCCGTTCGACACCATCGTGGCGATCAGCTTGCTGATGGGCGGTGCAACGGCGTCGATCGCGCCGAAGATGTACACGATCACGAACGTCCAGGAAGGCGCCCAGGTGTTCTGGATCCTGGTCATGTTCATCTCCGGGATGGGATCCGCCATGCCCGCCTGGCAGTGGTTCAAGCGCGAGCAGCACAAAAGCGCCCGCAACGACGCACTCCTCGGGGAACGGGCGGTCGTGCGGACCGACTCTCGCTACGGCTGGTGGGGAAGCGGGGAGGAAGTGCCCGTAGAGGCAGACGGGACGATGCGCGTGCCCTGGGCGACCGACCCGAGCCCTGACGGAGGCTGAGGCCGGTGGGCCAAGGGTCCAACCTCCCCGGGCAGTACCTCGACGCGCTGGTCACCCACCGGGCCGAGCTGGCACTCGTCCTTGCTGCCGTCGTCGTGGGTGCCATCCTCTGGCGCTGGGCAAGGGTCACGGTACCGTCGCCCTCGGATCGAGCCGTCGCCGGTCGGTCGGACCCAGCCGTGCCCGGCGGATCCGTCACCGCGCCAATGTCGCCTTTGGCCGGGAACCGGGCCGGCCACGACCTCCCGCTCTCGACCCTCCTGCGCTCACGGGATAGGACCGAACCGCGATCGAGAACGATCCTGCGAATCGGGATCGGGCTCCTCTGGGTGATCGACGGCATCCTCCAGGCCCAACCGGACATGCCCCGGCAGTTCATCCCGATGGTCATCGAGCCCGCCTTCGCCGGCCAGCCCGGTTGGCTGGCGCACCTGGACAGGTTGACCATCAACCTCTGGACCAGCCATACCGTCACCACCGATGCGTGCACGGTCTTCGTACAGGTGGCGATCGGGTTGGCGATCATGTTGGGTGGCGACGGAGCCATCGGCCGGGCTGGACTGTCGATCTCGGTCGGCTGGGGGCTCATCGTCTGGGTCCTGGGCGAGGGTATGGGTGGAATCCTGGCCCGGGGTGCCACCTGGCTGTCCGGCGTGCCGGGAGCAGCGCTCTTCTACGTCGCGGCCGCGGTCGTGCTGCTGGCGGTGCGCCCCGAGGCGTGGGGGCGCGAGGAGCGGCGGTTCGGCGACCGGGTCACCCAGGCGATCGGCGCGCTCTGGTTGGTGCTCGCCGCGATCGAGGCCCTTCCCTCCGAGGGCTTGTGGAGCCGTGGCCCGCTCGCCCAGGTCTTCGCCAGCGCGGCCGGGAACAGCCAGCCGGCGTTGCTCTCCGCCCCGATCACCGCCATGGAGCACGTGGCCACCCGATGGCCGGGCACGCTGAACACGGGCATCGTGACCGTGCTGGTCGTGCTCGGGATCGGCATGCTCGCCGGGAGGCGAAGGCGGGGGTGGCCGTGGGCCAGCCTCGCCTGGATGGGTGTCACGTGGTGGCTGGGCATGGACTTCGGCGTACTCGGAGGCGTCGGGACCGACCCCAATTCGGCGGGACCTCTGGCGTTGTTCGTCGTCGCCGCGTTGGTCGCGACGGCTCCGGCAAAGGCTCCCGTGACTGCCGGCGGATCCGTGCGGACGTCCCGGGGTCGCGCCGCGGCTGGGAGCCGGGCGGCGGGGACGGACGAGGCGGGGCCACCCACTGTCCCCCCTGGCGTCCCCACCACCGTCCCCCCTGGCGTCCCGGCAGGCTGGCGGTCGGCACTCTCCCTCTGGCTCTGCACGGCGGCAGCGATCGCAACGGTGTGGACCGCAATTCCCGTGCTCGGCGCCCTCCCGGCGGCCATGGCGACGCCGGCGATGGAAACCGCCGCTCTGGTCCAGAGCGGCGGGCTGGCGGACATCCCCGGACATCCGACGGCACCATCCTTCCATCTCGTCAACCAGGACGGCCGGCCGGTGTCCCTGTCCACATGGCGGGGGAAGGTGGTCGTCCTCTCCTTCCTGGACCCGGTCTGCTACGAAACCTGCCCCGTAGTCACCGAGGAGCTGGCCCAGGTGGCAACCGTGCTGGCCGCCAGGCGGGCCGACATCGAGTTCGTCGCCATCGACGCCAACCCCGACTTCGCCAGCCCGGCGGCGTTGCGGAGCTTCGACGACGAGCACGGGGTGGCCACCCTGTCGAACTGGCAGTTCCTGACCGGCTCGGCAAGCCAGCTCCGGGCGGTCTGGGCCGCCTACGGCGCCGTGACCGAGGTGCCGCAGGTGG
>DAHXOA010000117.1 GCA_027365145.1 Acidimicrobiaceae bacterium
CCTTCACCGGCCTCCACTACGACCCCAGCACCGTCGACCTCGGCGCCGTCGTGGCCCCGCCCTACGACGTGATCTCCCCGACCGCACGCATCGAGCTGGCCCGCAGGCACCCTGCCAACGCCGTCCACGTCGAGTTGCCCGTCCCAGGGCCCGACGGCGGAGACCGGTACCGTCACGCCGCCGGGCTCCTGGATCGGTGGCAGCGCCAGGGCCTGCTCGTGGCGGACGACATGCCTGCCCTCTACCCCTACCGGCTGACCCCACCGGCTCGTGACGGCGCCATCACCGGGGTCGTCGGCGCCCTCCGGCTCGGCCCCGACGGCGTGACCGTCCTCCCCCACGAAGAGACGCTCTCGGGGCCACGCACCGACCGGCTCGACCTCCTCCGCGCAACGCATGCCAACCTCTCACCGATCTGGGGCCTGTCCCTCGCCCCGGACTTCGACGTCTCCTCGGCGACGACGTCACCCGCTCGGCTGTCCGTGGTCGACGACGACGGTGTCCTCCACGAGCTCTGGATCGAGACCGATCCGGCGGTGCACGCCGCGCTCGACGCCGCGCTGGCCGAGGCGCCAGTCGTCATCGCCGACGGCCACCACCGGTACGACACGGCACTCGCCTATCGGGCCGAGTGCAACCGGACAGTCTGCGACGGACACCCCTGGGCCACCGGAGCGGAGGCCGTCATGGCGTTCGTCGCCCCGCTCGCTGAGGCCACGACCGTCGTCGGGCCCGTCCACCGAGCCATCACTGGGCTCGGTGACCGACTCGACCTCACGGCCGTGCTCCGACGATGGTTCGACGTGTCCCTCCTCGGGCCAGCCGGCAACGAGACCCTGGCGGCGCTGGCCGACCACCCTTCGCTCGCCCTCCTCCGTGCCGACGGCGTCTGGACGCTCCGACCCCGCCCCCGGCCGGCACATCCGAGCACTGGGGAATCGGCTCCGGTAGGGCACCGGATGCCGGACAGGGGACCGTCGGACAACGGTGCGGGGGATGTCGGCGAGGTCCGGAGGGTGGGCGATCTCGATGCCGCGATCGTAGAAGAGGTGCTCGGCTCCCTCCCTCCCCACGAGCTCTCCTACTCCTACTCGACGGAAGAGGCCACCAGAGCGGTGACCGACGGCCATGCGGACGCAGTGTTCCTGGTGCGCGCGCCGACGGTTGCCCAGATCTCCGCGTACGCCTCGACGGGGCGCCTCATGCCACCCAAGACAACCTACTTCTGGCCCAAGCCCCGCTCCGGCATGGTCTACCGGATGCTGTGACAGGGCTACTGCCCGGACGCGCTCCCGCCGGTCGAGCAGCTCCCGCCGCCGACCTGGTCCCGCATCCCGGGAGCGGATCGGAGCCCCTTCACGACACCGTCCACGACGACCCCGAGCGCAGCAGGTCCTGGAGGTTGCCGGGACCCTTCCGGACCGTGGTCTCCTCGACCTGGCGGCTCATCTCTGCTCCGTACTCGGCCCGCTGGACGTCCCGGAACACCCCGATCGGCGTGGGTTCGAAGGGTCCCCGGGACAGCCGCGAGAGCTGGAAGGCGAGACCGGGGTTCTCTCGGTGCTCGTCGTGGACCAGGAGCTCAGACTCGTTCACGTCGGCCACCTCGACGAGCGAGATGCTGCCGTCGGGTCGCAGGACCACCCCGTGCTCCCCCTCCGGCCCGTACCGGATCGGCTCCCCGTGGACGAGTGGCACCAGCATCTCGCTCCGGTGGTCCTTCCCGGTGATCTGTGCGAACGCGCCGTCGTTGAATACGTTGCAGTTCTGGTAGATCTCCACGAACGACGCGCCCCTGTGGGCGTGAGCTCGGCGGAACGTCTCCATCATGTGCTTGCGGTCCATGTCGTGGGTACGCGCCACGAACGTCGCCTCCGCCCCGAGGGCCAGGCTGAGAGGGTTGAACGGCTGTTCGAGCGAGCCGAACGGCGTCGACTTGGTGACTTTCGCCACCTCGGAGGTCGGCGAGTACTGGCCCTTCGTCAGGCCGTAGATCTGGTTGTTGAAGAGGAGGATGGTGAGGTTGATGTTCCGGCGGAGGGCGTGGATCAGATGGTTGCCGCCGATCGAGAGCGAGTCGCCGTCGCCCGTGACCACCCAGACGTCGAGGTCAGGGCGGGTGGCCGCCAGCCCGGTGGCGATGGCCGGCGCACGGCCGTGGATGGAGTGCAGACCATAGGTGTTCATGTAGTAGGGGAAGCGGGCTGCGCACCCGATCCCGGAGAGGAAGACGGTGCTCTCCCGGCTCACCCCGAGCTCGGGTAGGAGCATCTGCACGGCGGCGAGGATCGAGTAGTCCCCACACCCTGGACACCACCTGACCTCCTGATCAGAGGTCCAGTCTTTCCGCGTCGTCAGGGGGATCGCTCCCGGCTCGGCCAGATCGGTCATCGACGGTCCACCATTCCTTCCTGTTCCCCACGAGCCTCGTCGCGTCGTGAGGGCTCCTCCATGCTTCCGGTGCTCACTGCTCGCCGGCCGGTGACACCGGCCATCCCCCACCGGTGTCGTCGTCCCGCCGCGCCTCGGCATCCAGCTGGTGGAGGATGGCCGCCTCGATCTCCGCCGCCCGGAACGGCACGCCTTGCACCTTCGTGAAGGATACGGCATCGACCAGGTACTCAGCCCGGAGGAGCCGGCTGAGCTGACCCAGGTTCACCTCGGGCACCAGCACCGAGTGGTAAGACCTGAGGACGTCGCCGAGGTTCGGGGGGAACGGGTTCAGGTGGGTGAGGTGCGCATGGGCCACCTGGTACCCGAGTGCCCGGGCCCGACGGACGCCGGCCGCGATCGCCCCGTAGGTCGACCCCCACCCGACGACGAGCACGGTCGCGCCCCCCTGCTCGTCGTCGACCTCCATCAGTGGGATGTCGGCCGCGATCCCGGCGATCTTCGCTGCCCGCAACCGGGTCATCCGTTCGTGGTTCGCGCCGTCGTAGGCCACGTTCCCCGACCCGTCCGACTTCTCCAGCCCCCCGATGCGGTGCTCCAAGCCGGCCACACCGGGCGGTGCCCACGGGCGGGCCAGGGTCGTTTCGTCCCGTACGTAGGGCCAGAACTCCTCGGTACCGTCCGGCCTGGTGTGGTTCGGTGCGGTGGCGAAGCCCGGGTCGATCCGCGGGAGGCGCTCCACGTCGGGCAGGCGCCAGGGCTCGGTGCCGTTGGCCAGGTAACCGTCCGATAGCAGGATCACCGGCGTCCGGTACTTCACCGCCAGCCGAACGGCCTCCAGTGCCACGTCGAAGCAGTGGGACGGCGTCGAGGCGGCGACGATGGGCAGCGGTGCCTCGCCGTGCCTGCCGTACATGGCGTGGAGGAGGTCACCCTGCTCGGTCTTCGTCGGCAGTCCGGTGGACGGTCCACCGCGCTGGATGTCGACGACGACCAGTGGCAGCTCCAGACTGATGGCAAGACCGATCGTCTCGGCCTTCAGGTCGAGCCCGGGACCAGACGTGGTCGTCACCCCGAGCGCCCCTCCAAACGCAGCGCCGAGGGCGGCACCGACTCCGGCGATCTCGTCTTCGGCCTGGAACGTACGCACACCGAAGTTCTTGTGCTTCGACAGCTCATGGAGGATGTCCGATGCCGGGGTGATCGGGTAGGTGCCGAGGAACAGCGGCAGCCCGCTCACCTGGGACGCTGCCACCAGTCCCCACGCCACCGCGGTGTTGCCCGTCACGTTGACATACTCACCGGGTTCCAGCGGAGCCGGCCGGACCTCGTAGGACGACTCAAAGAGCTCAGCGGTCTCGCCGAAGTGGAACCCAGCCTTGAGGGCCCGGAGATTGGCCTCTTTCACCATCGGGTTGGAGGAAAACCGCGCCTCGATCCATGCGATCGTCGCGTCGAGTGGGCGCGTGTAGAGCCAACTGATGAGACCGAGCGCGAAGAAGTTCTTCGACCGCTCGGCGTCCCGGGGCTTGACGCCCGCCTCCTTGCACACCTCGGTGGTGATCGAGGTCATCGGCACCTCGTAGACGGTGTACGCCGACAGGCTGCCATCAGCCAGTGGGTTCTCCTCGAAGCCGGCCTTTGCCAGATTGCGGTCGTCGAAGGCGTCCACGTTGGCGATGATCGTCGCCCCCGGGGGAAGAGTCGGCAGGTTGGCGCGGAGCGCCGCCGGGTTCATCGCCACCAGCACATTCGGGTCATCACCCGGCGTGAGAATGTCATGGTCGGAGATGTGCACCTGGAACGCGGACACCCCGGCCAACGTCCCGGCAGGCGCCCGGATCTCGGCGGGAAAGTCCGGGAGCGTCGCCAAGTCGTTCCCGAGGAGAGCTGAAGAAGTGGTGAACCGGTCGCCGGCCAGCTGCATGCCGTCTCCCGAGTCGCCGGCAAAGCGGATGACCACCCGGTCGAGCACCCGGGGGGGTTCGTGGTTCGTCGTGGTGTCGGTCACCATGCTCCTCTATCGCTGCTATCGCTGCTATCGCTGCCCTCGCTGGCGTCCAACCTGCCTCGGTCGGGCGCAAGGGCTTACGCGGGCCGAGCGGGGGGAAGGGGTCGACGGGCCGCGGCCTCGCTGCACCACCCCCACCATCTCCAGGCAGTGTAGCCCTCCGCCAGACCGGTACCCGGGATGGAGCGCACCGATCCTCGAACCACGTCCCGGCGCGAGATCCTCCCGCCTGCACCGGGTGGCGACAGGTCCGCGGTACCGCCTACGCCACCGTCACGGCCCGGTCGAGGTAGACGTCCTGGATCGCGTGGATGAGCGCCGCCCCGTCGTCGGTGGGCCGCTGGAAGGACTTCCGTCCGACGATCAGGCCAGTGCCGCCGGCACGCTTGTTGATCACGGCGGTACGAACCGCCTGCGCCAGGTCGTCGTCACCCTTCGACTCGCCACCCGAGTTGATGAGCCCGATCCTGCCGGCGTAGCAGTTCACCACCTGCCACCGGGTCAGGTCGATCGGGTGATCGGTGGTCAGCTCGCTGTAGACGCGCGGGTCGGTCCTCCCGAAGTGGAGCGCGTTGTACCCGCCGTTGTTCTCCGGCTGCTTCTGCTTGATGAGGTCAGCCTCGATCGTCACGCCGAGGTGGTTGGCCTGCCCGGTGAGGTCGGCCGACACGTGGTAGTCGACATCACCCTGCTTGAAGGCACTGTTGCGCAGGTAGCACCACAGCACGGTGAACATCCCGAGCCGGTGGGCCTCCGCGAACGCCCGGGACACCTCCCCGATCTGCCGATCGGCGCCGTCGGATCCGAAGTAGATCGTGGCACCGACGCCGATGGCGCCGAGATCGGCGGCTTGGCGCACCGAGGCGAACATGACCTGGTCGTAGGTGTTCGGATAGTTGAGAAAGTCGTTGTGGTTCAGCTTCATGATGAACGGGATGCGGTGGGCGTACCGTCGGGAAACGATCCCGAGCCCGCCCAACGTCGTGGCGATGGCATTGCAGCCACCGGCGATCGCCAGATCGCACAGGCGCGCCGGATCGAAGTAGGCGGGGAAGGCGGAGAAGCTCGCTGCCGCCGAATGCTCGATCCCCTGGTCGACGGGGAGAATGGAGACGTACCCCGTCCCGGCGAGCCGCCCGGTGCCGTAGAGCATGCCGAGGTTGCGGAGCACCGTGGGCGATCGGTCGGAGTCGACCAGGACGCGGTCGATGTAGTCCGGGCCTGGCAGGTTCAAGAGGGCGGACGGAAAGGCGGTCGCCTCGTGGTCGAGGAGGAAGGGCGCCTCGTCGCCGAGCAGCTGTTCAAGATCCATGGGCGCGAGCCTAACGGGTGCGGGAGCGGCGATTGGGTGGCCGCCGCCCTCGCGCCGGCGGGCCGAGCGCCTCCAGGCGACCGGCCACGTCGTAGGCGTCCGGGTCGACCGAGGCGACACGGGAGAACAGCTCCCTGGCCTTCGCCAGCTCGCCCGATCGCTCCATGAGATCGCCGAGCACGTACCACTGCCGGATATGCCGTTCCGACGGGTTCCGCACGAGTCGTCCTCCCCCGGCCTCGACAAGTAGCGCCACCGCCGCCGCAAGGTTGCCGGCGTCGGCCCGCGTGCCCGCGAGCACGAGCCGCCCTTCGGAGAGAACCTCGGGATCAGGTGAGCCCTGCCGGAGCTCCTCGTAGAGCGTCTCGACGCGCCTGGGTCGACCGAGGGCGCGATGGCAGTCCATGCGCACGGGGTGCTGGTCGACCGAGCCCGTGAGGGCGGCGAACGCCTCGAGGTGGACCAGAGCGGCTCGCCAGTTCCCCTGGTGGTACTGACTGAGGCCGATGAGCTCCCGGACCGCGGGCGCGTTCGGTACGGCATCGACGACGGTCTTGAGGATGCGGGACGCGTCCCGGTACCGCTCGCGCCCGTAGGCGCCCATCCCGGCACCCATCCGCTCGGTGATCCGTTCCCTGAGCTGGCCCCAGTCGGCTCCTGCCGCCGAAGCGAGCTCGTTGAGCAGATCGGCGGGAACCTCCGCCGGCTGCGCCACGGAGCGGTACGCCGGTGGCCGGAGCGCCTCGGGGCGCGCCGGGCCACGAGGATCGTCGTCACGAACCCACTCGTCACGAACCCACTCGTCACGAACCGTCGGCGTCCGGGGCTCCTGCCCGCCCCGGGAGTCGTCCCATGTCCCTCGCGGACCCTCCCGCACCGTGCTCGCCCCCCGGCGGGTTACGCTGCCCCAGCCTTTCCGGACGACCTGAGCGTCGCGCCACTCGCCAACTGGTTCCCGTGGGTGGCTGCCCGGACCGGCCTTCCACGTCCCGGGCTTGCGGGGACTGCCGTTTCCCGGACGAGCCGGTCCACGGGTGGACTCCCCGTCACGATCCTTCCAGGTCCCGGGCTTGCGGGGCGCGGAGGATGCGCCGGCCTTCCAGGTCCCGGAAGGTCGTTGCCCTGATCGGCTCACACCCCGCTCTGCTCCCTGCCCGGACACCCTGCTCACACCATTTCGGCCGCCACGGGGACGGGCCCCGTCTCCAGACGCACGCGCCCGCGGGGAGCCAGGAGATCGAGGAGGGGTCATCGCGTCATGCTACCGGAGCTGCCTAAGACCAGGTACAGCCGGCGCGACCGGGCTCGGCCGGTCACGCCTATCCCGACGATCCGCATGTCCCACCCGACCTCCTACCCGACACGGGAGACAGATCGTCTCGTGGAACCGGTGCTTCGGGCACCCCACGCCTCAACGCGAAGAGCCGAGAATCACCCGGCCCTGGCTCCGGCGCCGGACCCGGGAAGGGATCCGAGCGGAACGCTTCGTCCACCCCCGGGGACGCGTGCTGCCCCGAATACAGCACCCGCAGCGACGACCCAACGAAAGCAACTGCAGGCACGAGAAAGGCCCCCCGCCAGAGCGGGGGGCCTTTCCAGAGAAATCCCGGCGGCGTCCTACTCTCCCAGGGGGCTACCCCCCAAGTACCATCGGCGCTGGCGGGCTTAACTGCCGTGTTCGGAATGGGAACGGGTGTCTCCCCGCCGCCATGGCCACCGGAAACTGTGCGCTCCCCCTGG
>DAHXOA010000134.1 GCA_027365145.1 Acidimicrobiaceae bacterium
AGCGAGCCCGCTCTCCCTCGAGGTGGCGGGCCAGCCCCTCGACCTCGGTGGCCAACTGCTTACGGATGGCGTCGAGACGGGCGACCTCGTCCCGCAGCCGCTTCTCGGACTCCGAGGCGATCTGCCCGGCACGGGCCTCCGCCTCTGCCAACATCCGACGCGCCCGCTCCTCTGCCTCTCCGACCAGCTTCCGCGACTGTTGCTCGGCGTCAGCTTTCGTCTGGTCCACGAACTGCTGGGCGAGCACGAGCGTCCGTTGCAGGGTGTCGTCGGCGACACCGGGCTCCGTCTCCTGCGGTGGCTCGGGCTTCGCGTCGAGCGCCTCTTCGAGTTGGGCGATCCGTTCACCCGCCTGACGGAGCCGCTCGGAAGCCTGCCGGAACTGGAGACGGAGCGCATCGGCCTCCACGGCCGCCTTCTCCAGGTACTCATCGACATCGTCGCGGTGGTACCCCTTCAGCGTCTCCCGGAACTCGACGGTGCGAAGGGAGTCGAGAGCAGATTGTGCAGCGTCCATGGCGTGCATGGTACTCCCGGGCGCGGAGAAAGCCGTTGATAGCCCCGACCTGGCCGGTCAACCCACCCGACCGGCTCCAACCCTCACCGCAGGAGGAGGGGAAGGAGCACGAACTCGATCACGAGGATGACGATGGTCACGGAGAAGTCGATACCCATGCCGCCGATCTGGGCGGTCGGCAGCAACCGCCGCACCGGACGGAGCACCGGCTCCACGATCGATCCCAGGAAACGCTGGATGGAGAGGACCGGCGACCCGTAGCGCGGCCGGATGAAGCTCATGATCGCATACGCGATCAGCGCCAGCACGTAGAGCTGGAGGATCCAGTACAGGAGCGTCAGCACCGCGCTTGCCTCATCCCTTCTGTCTAGCCGAGCCGACCCCGGCGTGCAGTTCGCCCCGCCGCTGCCACCCGGCGCTCACGCTGCCACCCGGCGTCCGGCGGTCAGGGGTTGACGAGCCCGCGCTCCGCCAACCGCTGCCGCTCTTCATCGGAGACCTTCACGTTGGAGGGGGTGAGGAGGAACACCTCGTCGGCAACGCGTTCCATCCCTCCGGAGAGCGCGTAGGTCACCCCACTGCAGAAGTCGATCATCCGACGTTGGAGGTCTCTGTCGGCATTCTGGAGGTTCACGATGACCGGCTGGGTGTCCATGAGGCGGTTGGCGATCTCCTGGGCGTCGGCGAACCGGGCCGGTGCGACGATGTGGACCTTCGCTCCTGCAGCCTCGGGGCTGATGGGGCGCACGGCGGCGTGGCGCGCCCCGATGGACGCCTGCTGGGCCACGGGGGCCGACAGCGGTCCGCTCGCGTCCTCCCGGGTGAGGGTGCGGATCCGCCCCGGCCGGACGCCGTGCTGGGCGTCGATCGCCTCCTCAGGGGGCGGCGACGGCTGGCTGACCCGGGACACGGCCCGAGGCCCCCGCACGTCGTAGTCGTCGTAGTCGTCGTACTCATCGTCCACCAGGCCGAGGTACGCCATCGTCCTCTTCATAAATGACGCTGCCATCATGTCCTCCCGGCCACAGCGTAGTGCCTCCACCGGCGTGCGGGTGGACAATCCGGACCGCCGGGCATGCGGAAGCGGAGCGCTGCGGAGCTCACCCGACCCCCGGTGTCGGCCTCGGTCCGAAGAGGGCCCGGCCGATACGGACCATGGTCGAACCGGCGGCGATCGCCAGCTCCAGGTCGTCGGACATGCCCATGGAACGGATCCCGAGGTCGAGCGTGTCGGCCAGGGCGGCAACCTGGCGGAACGCGTCGCGGCGAGCATCGGCGGCTCCGTTGGGGGCGACGACCATGAGCCCGGCCACGTCGAGTCCCTGGTCGCGGAGCGCGGCCACCAGATCCGCCACTGCCCCCGGCGGGCAGCCATTCCGCCCTGGCTCGCGGTCGGCACGCACCTGGACGAGCACGGGCGCGCCCGGAGCGTGCCGGGCGATCGCCTGTCCCTCCTCCACCCGGCACACCCCTTGCCAGAGCGCGACCACCGGCGCCAACCGGGGAACCCTCCGCCGCTGGACGGCGCCGAGGTAGTGCCACCGGACCTGGGTGTGGCCGCCGTTCGCGGTCCGGAGCGCTTCGGCCTTCACCTCGAGCTCAGCGGCGTAGTTCTCCCCCACGTCCACCACGCCCGCGGCCCGGACGGCTCGGACCACCTCGGGGCCGAATCCCTTCGTGACGGCGACCAGCTGCACCGCGGCGGGGTCTCCGCCAGATTTGGCGATCCGGTCGTGCACGCGGGCGATCGCCGACGCCACGTCGGCGCCCCGCACATCGTGGCCCGTCCCTCCGGTCCCGCCCGCCCCGTTCTTCATCCGTCGTCCAGGTCGCGCCAGACGAACAGCCCCTGACGGGCGCGGTCGCCGTTGGCCCGGTGGGAGAAGAACTCGGGTCCGCACGCCGTGCACCGGTCGTCGCCGGCGAGCTCGACCACGCCCGCCCGAGCCATGGCGGCCCGAACCCCGGCCGTGAGGTCCAGCGCCGGGGTGCCGGCCGAGGATCGCCCCCGGACCACGTCGCCGTAGACATCGGCCACGGTATCGATCCCTGCCTCCGAGAACTCGTAGCACTCCGGGTGCACGCACGGGCCCACCATGCCCTGGATGCCCGACGCCCCGAGTCCCACCATGGCCTCCGCCGCCCGTTC
Organism: Acidimicrobiaceae bacterium; assembly: GCA_027365145.1. GTDB lineage: Bacteria > Actinomycetota > Acidimicrobiia > Acidimicrobiales > RAAP-2 > JAKADK01. The sequence continues at coordinate 2,667 of DAHXOA010000134.1, forward strand.
GACCACGCCGGCAAGGAGCCCTCGCCATCCGGCGTGCACCGCCCCGAAGACACCCTCGGAACTCGCCAGCGCAAGCGAGGCGCAGTCGGCAGTCACCACCACCAGACAGGCGGATGGATCCATCGTGACCAGCGCGTCGCTGCTCGTCGCGTCCCCGTCCCCGGTCCCACTCGCCACCACCCACACCGACGGTCCGTGCACCTGACGCACCCGGTAGGTGCGCCGGAGGGACGGCACCGGATCCCCCCCCACCGGAAGCGGCCGCCACTCCCCGTCACCGGCGACACCACCGACGTCGCCGTAGGAGCGGTCCGTCCACACCGCCCGCACGGAGCCGGCGAGCCGGTAAGAGGGGCGCTCCGTCGTCAGCGCAGGAAGGACGGGACGTCGAAGTCGTCGTCGCCCAGATCGAGGTCGTCGTCGGGAGTGGCGAAGATGTCCTCGTGGGGCACCTCGACCCCGAGCACCCTGCTCCGGGACGACTCGCTGCTCCGGGGGGACTCGCTGCTCCGGGGGGACGGCTCGGGAGCCGACGGGCGCCCTTGGGCCTCCCACCGCTCGAAGCCGGCGGCGATGACCGTCACCCGGACCTCGTCTTCCATGGCTTCGTCGATCACGCTCCCGAAGATGATGTTGGCGTCCGGATGGGCCACGCCGTGGATGATCTCCGCCGCCTCGTTCACCTCGAACAGTCCGAGGTCGGGGCCGCCGGCGATGTTGAGGAGGATGCCCCTCGCGCCCTCGATCGACGCCTCGAGCAGCGGGCTCGTGATGGCGGCCCGCGCCGCGTTCACCGCCCGCCCCTCCCCGGTCGACGAACCGATGCCCATGATCGCCGTACCGGCGTTGCTCATGATCATCTTCACGTCGGCGAAGTCGGTGTTGATGAGACCGGGAACCGTGATCAGGTCGGTGATGCCCTGGACTCCCTGCATGAGCACCTCGTCGGCCATCTTGAAGGCGTTCACCATCGAGGTCTTCTCGCTCGACACCGTGAGCAGACGGTCGTTGGGGATGATGATGAGGGTGTCGACCTTCTCCTTCAGGTTCTGGATGCCGGCTTCGGCCTGGACCGACCGGCGGCGACCCTCGAAGGTGAAGGGCCTCGTGACCACGCCGATGGTCAGCGCGCCCACGCTCTTGGCGATCTCGGCGACGACCGGTGCGGCGCCCGTGCCGGTGCCGCCACCCTTCCCGGCGGTGATGAAGACCATGTCGGCACCCTTCAGCGCCTCTTCGATCTCCGACCGGTGCTCCTCGGCAGCGAGCCGACCCACCTCGGGATCGCTCCCCGCGCCCAACCCCCGCGTCAGCTGCCGCCCGATGTCCAGCTTCAGATCCGCGTCGCTCATGAGGAGCGCCTGGGCGTCGGTGTTCGTGGCGATGAACTCCACCCCCCGCAGGCCCGCGTCGATCATCCGATTCACGGCGTTCACCCCACCGCCACCTACGCCGACGACCTTGATCACTGCGAAGTAATTGTTCTGCACCGGAACGGTCATGGATTCCCTTAGCCTCGATGACAGGTTGAAACCGTTCCAACCAGCGAGTGGACCTCAACCATACGGTGAGCACGATAGTCGGTCAAGCAGGACGCCCTCGGGTCCGCCGGCCCTGGGCACTCGGCTCACCGGCGGGACCTGACCGCTTCGACGGCGACCGATCAGCCGTCGACCGTCGCCGACTGCGGTGCGGCCACGTCGATCTCCTTCGCCCCCCGGAGCGGAGCACCGGCGATGATGGCGGCGATGTCCTCGTACTTGGCGTGGAGCTGGGTCGCGGCACCGAGCACCACCGTCAGCCCTGAGTTCAGTGCCAGGTCCACCGTGCCGTCGACGGCGACCGTCACCGTCGTCACCTGACCGGAGAAGGCCGGGGGAAGAGTCGCCGCCACGTCCAGTCCGGGAGCGGCCTCCGAGACCATCCGCTTCCCGACCGGCGCCGGTGCCGCCACGCCCCCCGGGTCATGCACCGCCAGCGCCACGATCCCAGCGGGCCGGGCGCTTACGACCTCGAGCGTCCGCCCCGAGCGGTCGACCTCCGACCACATACCACCCGGCCCCGCCACCACCGCCACCGGCGTCCGTTGGTCCACGGTCACCACGACGCGGTCCGGCCAGTCGACCGCGACCTTGGCGGCGGCCACCCACGGCAGGGAGGTGACCGAGGCTGATGCCCGGCCGGCATCGATGTCGATGAGCGGCGGGTCGTGGGCCAGACCCGCGGCAGCGATGATCGCCTCGGTGGGCGTGCGGGAGTGGGGACCCTCGACGACGACGTGACGCGCCGAGAGCACCGGCGAGTGGAGGACGGCGAGCGCCGCGCCCACGACCGCCGCCACGGCGAGTGCGGCGAGCGCGAGACGGAGGCGATGGCGGCCGGCACTGCGGGCGACTGCCACCCGCCGTTGCCGGATGCGGGGGTCGATCCCGTCCCGGCCCGTCCGACCCCCGTCCGCCGGTACCCGGGCGGATCGCCCGCGGTCTGCCTGCCCACCACCCGGCCCGTGGCCGGCCGGATCTCTCCGGGTGGGCCGACCCCGGCGCGGCACACCGTCACGAGCCCTCACCGCGGGTGCAACTCCGGGCCGAACCCGATCAGCCGGACCTCCGGGTACAGGAGCACGCCGGTGACCCGCTCCACCTCGTCTTGGACGTGCCGGATCAGCCGGGCCACGTCGTCGGCGGAGCCACCCTGGTCCGCCTGGATGAAGTTGGCGTGCTTGGGCGACACCTCGGCCGTGCCGATCCGGTACCCCTTCAGCCCGGCGGCGTCGATCAGGGCCCCGGCCGACGCCCCGGGCGGGTTCGAGAAGACCGATCCGGCATTGCTTCCCCCGGGTTGGTGCTCCCGGCGCCAGCGCACCACCTCGGCCACGACCCGACCACCGGCATCCGCATCGCCGGCCTGGAGCCCGAATGCCGCCTCGACCACGAGGTGGGTCGGTCCGAGCGCCGAGCACCGGTAACCCAGCCCGAGCCGTTCGGCGTCGCCGCAGGTGAACTCACCGGTCACCAGGTCCACCCAGCGGGCCCAGCGCAGTACCTCCCTCGTCTCGGCCCCGTGCCCGCCGGCGTTCATCCGCACGGCGCCTCCCACCGAGCCGGGGACGCCCACCGCCCACTCCAACCCCCGGAGGCCGGCGACGACCGATCGGCGCGCCAGCACCGGAAGGCTCACTGCCGCCCCTGCCCGGACCACGGTGCCGTCGATCTCGACGGCACCGAACGCCGCCCCCAGGGTCACGACGATCCCGGGGAAGCCCCGATCGGCGACGAGCACGTTCGATCCGTTGCCGAGGACGAGGATCGGCACGGCTCCGGCCGCCTGGCCCAGGCAGGCAGTGACCATGTCGAGTTGCTCGTCCCCGCCGACCTCGACCACCATGGCGGCGGGACCACCCACCCGGTAGGTGGTGCGAGCCCCCAACGGGGCGTCCCTGGTGACGGCAGCGCCGAGGAGGGACTCCAGCCGGTCGGCTGCGCGGGTGACGGCGCGCTCCACCCCGTCACCGCTCCGTGAGGCCGAGGAGCTCGTCGGGGAAGGCCGTCAGGTCTCCCGCTCCGAGCGTGCAGACCAGGTCACCCTGGCGGAGCAGGTCCTGAACCTCGGTGCGGAGCAGCTCGCGTCCCTCCACGTAGCGGACGTCCTTCGTGGGATCGTGCTGCGCCACCGCGTCGGCGATGAGCCGTCCCGACACCCCGGGCACGGGCAGCTCTCCCGCCCCATAGACGTCGGTGACGACCACCACGTCGGCGTCGTCGAATGCACTGGCGAACGCAGACCACAGTGCCGCGGTCCGGGTGTAGCGGTGCGGCTGGAAGACGGCGACCACCCTCGCCCATCCACCGTCCCGCGCCGCCGCCAAGGCGGCACGCACCTCGGTCGGCAGGTGCGCGTAGTCGTCCACGACGGTCACGCCGCCGGCGGTGCCCCGGAACTCGAAGCGTCGGGCGACGCCGGCGAAGCGAGCCAGCGCCCGCTGGACCGCGTCGAAACCGACCCCGGTCGCCAGTGCCGCCGCCGCCGCCACTGCGGCGTTACGCCCGTTGTGGAGCCCGGGAACGGGCACCTCGAGCCGACCGAGGGGGTGCCCCTCTGGATCGGCCAGGGCGAAGCTCACCGAGCTCCGCGCCAACCGGACGTCTTGCATCCGGTACGTGCACCCTTCCGTACAGCCGACGAGTGTGGCGCCGGCGCCGGCGCCGATCGCCGTGGCCACCGGGTCGTCACCTCCCACGACGGCGTGATCGGCCGCCCCCACGAAGCGGGCGAACGCCTCACGGACACGGTCGAAGGAGCCGTAGTGGTCGAGGTGGTCGGGCTCGACGTTCGTGACCACTGCCAGCCACGGGTCGAGCCGGAGGAAGGTGCCGTCGCTCTCGTCCGCCTCCACGACCAGGAGCTCGCCTTCGTCCCACACCGCGTTCGTCCCGATCTCGTTCACGTCGCCGCCGATGAGGAACGACGGCCGGACGCCCGCCTCGACGAGGATGAGCGCCAGCATCGACGCCGTCGTCGTCTTCCCATGGGTCCCGGCCACTGCGATACACCGGCGTAGCGCCGAGATGGCCCGGAGCATCGCCGCCCGGCTCAGGACCGGGATGCCCAGGCGCCTGGCCTCGACGACCTCTGGATTGTCCGGCGCGACGGCCGTCGACACGGTGACCGCGTCCGCGCCGGCCACGGCGGTTGCCCGATGGCCGATCACGACGCCGATCCCCCGGCCGGCCAGCCGATCGACGACCGGTGATGCCTTCAGATCGCTCCCACTCACCCGGTGGCCCATCGACGCGAGCACGGTGGCGATGGCGCTCATGCCCGCCCCGCCGATCCCCACGACGTGGATGCGCCGCGGCTCCGAGAGGTCGAGCGCGTCCTCCGCCTCGCCGGAGTGACGCCGCGCCTCGCCGGAGTGTCCCGGTACGGGTCGATCGTCGTTCATCTGGCCTCCACAGATCGCCGAGAGCGGGCCGACGCGCTGACGAGGTCGGCGACCGCCCGAGCTGCATCCGGGCGCGCCGCTGCCCGCGCTGCCCCAGCCATCTCGGCGAGCCGCCCGGGATCACCGAGCAGCCCGTCGATGGCCGCCGCCAGCTCGGGGCCGTCGCACGAACCGTCTTCGAGGACGACCGCCGCCCCGGTCGCCGCCAGGGCGCGGGCGTTCGCCGTCTGGTGGTCCCCGGGAGCGCCCGGCAGCGGGACGAGCACGGCGGGCACGCCCACGAGCGCCAGCTCCGCCACCGTCATCGCCCCGGCCCGGGACACGACGAGGTCTGCGGCCGCGTACGCGAGCGCCATCCGCTCCTCGTAGGGCACGGCCACCACGGCAGGGCCGCGGTCAG
>DAHXOA010000152.1 GCA_027365145.1 Acidimicrobiaceae bacterium
GCCCCCCCCGCCACTTCCAGTGCGACCTGTTGGACAGCCGTCGCCTTCCTCACCCCATTCTCGGGCTGGGCTCGGTCGAAGGGTCCGACGGCGGCGGCCAGCTCGACCGGCCACCCGGCGAACGCCTCCCGGGCGGGCGTACCGACGGTGGACGACGGGAGCGCGGGGTCGATCTGGTGGAGCAGTGCGTCGGCGGCCGGATTGCAGTCTGTGATCCTCCCCTGGGCGTCGATCACGATCACCGCGTCCTTGATGGTGTCGACCACCAGGTCGCGCGCTACGGGGATCAGGTCGAACATCTGGTGGTGGAAGAGCGCCCAGGCCATGAGGAGCCCGGTGAGGGCAAACGCCACGGGAGTCAGGTCGTAGTTGGCGAACCAGTCCAGCCCGGTCCCGGCTCCGGTGAGCGTGATGGCGTTGGCTGCCCAGGGGATGAGCGTGGAGACAAGCACCATGCCGGTCTGACGCCGGTAGATCCCGGCGCTCCGAACCCAGGTTCGGAAGAGCAGGCCGGTGGCCATCACGAGGAGGGCGTAGCTGTAGATCGAGTGGACCCAGAACAGCGGGCCGTACCGGAGCACGAGCTCGGCCGGATGGGTACCGGTGATCGTCATGGAGGTGAAGAACCAGCGTTGCAGCGGCGGGAGCCACATCGCCACCTGCACGAGCACGGGCTCCACGGCGAGGAGGACGATCCTCCGGCGGGTGAGCCAGCCGCTCCGACCGGTCAGGCACAGCGAGACCGACAGGATTCCCACGGGGATGAGGACCACGCCAAGGTAGATCCCGTGGTCGAAGAGGCGAGCGACTTCCAGTCGCTTCGAGGCCCACTGGAGGGTGTACATCACGGACCAGATCGCCACACCCGCCATGGTGATGGCCAGCGCCGTTGCGGCGGTGTTCTGCCGCCGTCGCCAGGCAGTCACGGCCACGGTGATGGATAGGAGGTCGGCGACAGCCAGGGGTAGGAGGTAGAACGTGATCTGCATCCCCGCTGGCACCTCCTGACCTTCTCGGGGCGGGCGCGACCCGGCTCGTCACGCTACCTCCCGATGGCGGATGGCGCGTCGAAGGTATCGGCACGACACCCGCCGGACACGAGCGCGGCGTTTCTGCGCCGTTGTCCCCATGGGTCTCCCCGTGGTCACGCGGCGCCGACCGGCGGGTCACGGGCACCGGTCGCTGGGCCCACGTGCCAGCACGCGCCGACCCCCCCGGGTGGTGGGTCCCCCGGGGGGGGGTCGGCAGCTACCTGGTTGCCCGTCGACGGGTAGTCGTCTGGGTTGCCCGTCGGCGGGCAGCTGGCCGGTCAGACGTTGCCGATGAGCGGCCCTACCGCCGAGCACACCGGCTGGAACGACGGGTTGTCAGGCCCCAGCGCGTTCACCACGTCCTGGAGGGCGTTGGAGTCATACGGGATCGAGATGTGGTCGCTGTGGTCCTGGGAGCACTGGTTCTGGAGCAGGATGTCCTGCACGTTCGGCCCCGACAGGAAGGCGTTGGTGTAGGGGGTGACGACCTCGTCGTACTCCGTCTCGATGACCACGTAGTGGACGTTCGGTTCGGTCCCACCGTTGGCGTTGAGGTGGTTCAGGAACGACGACCCCTGGAGCTGCTGAGTGCAGGCGTCGCACAGCGGCGAGACCAGGGAGGTGGCGACTCCGAGCCCCCCGAGGTCGCCCACCAGCGTCTCGATGCCGTCCAGAGTGGTGCCGTGGTTGGACGGGGCCAGCGCCACCAGCTCGTGGACGTAGCCGGCGCCACCCAGGTCGTCGATGTAGTAGCGGGGCATCATGCCGCCCTGGGACCACCCCACGATGTCCACTTTCGGTGCGCCGGTCTCCGCGAGGACGTGTTGGACGAAGTTGCCGAGCTGCGCGGCCGAGTCGGCGATGTTCCCCATGGCGTCGAACATCGACGGCGCGATCGTCTGGCCGTAGTTGAACGCATAGACGCAGTAGCCACTGTTGGCCAACCATGGTGACAGGGCACCGAAGCTGTTGTACATGTTGGCGAACGTGCCCTCGGAGAGGACCACCGGGTAGGGGTGGGCCGCCGAGGGCCGGCAGCCGTTGTTCGCCCCCGGCGGAGACGCGTACCAGTTCCACCAGGCCGTGGAGGTGAGGAACTGAGACGCCTCACCCTGAACCTCGGCCGCCGACGCCGGCGCCGCGTTCAGGAGGAGGCTGATCACCAATGCCACCGCCACGGCCCCCACGGCCAACGACGGACGCGCGATCCAGCGGATGATCCTTCTCTTCATGGTTCCCCCCATGCAGTCGAGCGGCGGTGACACCGAGTCGGACCGAACGCCGAGTCCGATCCGACACCGTGCCCGGCCGCGCTTTCGCAGTAGTTATCACCCGGTAACCGTCGTCGGGTCAAGAGGAAATTCGTGGTTTCTGTGTTTGCACCACGTTGCGTGGCGTCCGTCCGCACATCCCCCTATGGAATCGCACGCAGTGTCACCAAAGTATCGGTTAACCGGCTCTCGCTGTCTCCGAGGAGTACCATGAACTCGCAGCGAGGGCCGGTTGAACCGGCATTAACCGAGGACCGCAGGTCCGAGCCCTCCATGGAGGGCCGGTTAACGATACGACTCGTCTGCCGCTGCTTCCAGACCGGTGTTCGAACGCCACGTCACCCGCACCGGCATCCCATTGTCACCGGCATCCCATTGTCACCCCATCGGCACCGGTCACCACCTCCCGTGATGCCGGGTCCGGTCCGGCCGTCCGCTACCGTGCGGTGAATGTCGCACGCCGCCGAGGACGCAGGCGCGCCGGACCGCGCCCCAGTCTTCGGCGTGCGGCTACCGCCGCCGGAGGACGATCCCCTCTGGTTCAAGCGCGCCGTCTTCTACGAGGTGTTCATCCGCGGCTTCTTCGACGGCAACGACGACGGGACGGGCGATCTCCCGGGGCTCACCGCCAAGCTGGACTACCTCCAGTGGCTCGGGGTCGACTGCCTCTGGCTGCTCCCGTTCTACCCGTCCCCCCTGCGTGACGGTGGCTACGACATCAGCGACTACTTCACGGTGCTCCCCGACTACGGGACGGTGGACGACCTCCGTGCGCTCCTGCACCAGGCTCACGATCGGGGGATCAGGGTGATCGCCGACCTGGTGATCAACCACACGAGCGACCAGCACCCGTGGTTCGTCGAGTCCCGCTCGAGCAGGGACAACCCGAAGGCCGACTGGTACGTCTGGAACGACGACGACCAGCGGTGGCCCGAGGCCCGGGTCGTGTTCGTCGACGTGGAGCGGTCCAACTGGTCCTACGACCCGGTGCGGGAGCAGTTCTACTGGCACCGGTTCTACGCCTTCCAGCCGGATCTCAACTACGCCAACCCCGACGTGAGGGATGCGATCCTCGAGGTGGTGCGGTTCTGGCTGGATCTGGGCCTGGACGGTTTCCGGCTCGATGCCGTGCCGTTCCTCTTCCAGCGAGACGGCACCAACGGCGAGAACCTACCCGAGACCCACGAGTTCATCCGCCGTATCCGGGCCGAGCTCGAGACCGGCTATCCCGGGCGCATCCTGCTCGCCGAGGCGAACGGTTGGCCGACCGACGTCGCCGACTATTTCGGCACCGGTGACGAGTGTCACCTGTGCTTCCACTTCCCCCTGATGCCGCGACTCTTCACCGCCGTCCGTCGCGAGCAGCGCTTCCCGATCACCGAGATCCTGGCCCAGACGCCGGCTGCCCCGCCCGGAGCGCAGTGGGCGATCTTCCTGCGGAACCACGACGAGCTCACGCTGGAGATGGTCTCCGAGGAGGAGCGGGACTACCTCTTCTCCGAGTATGCCCGCGACCCCCGGATGAAGCGCCACATGGGCATTGGGCGTCGCCTCGCCCCGTTGCTGGACCGTGATCGCCGGCTGGCCGAGCTCCTCTTCGCCCTCATCCTGTCGCTCCCGGGGAGCCCGGTCATCTACTACGGCGACGAGCTGCTGATGGGTGACAACGTCTACCTGGGCGACCGTGACTCGGTGCGCACCCCCATGCAGTGGACGCCGGACCGCAACGGCGGGTTCTCCCGGGCCGACTTCGCCCAGCTCTACCTCCCGCCGTCCATGGACCCTGTCTACGGCTTCGCCGCCGCCAACGTCGAAGCCCAGCAGCGAAACCCCAGCTCGTTCCTGCACTGGATCCGAAGGATGCTCGGCGTCCGCAGGGAGTTCCCGGTGTTCGGGACGGGCGACTTCGAGGTCCTGACGTGCGCCAACCCCTCGGTGCTCGCCTACGTACGGTGCGACCCGACCGGCGGGGACCCGACCGGCGGGGACCGGACCGGCGGGGACCGGACCGTGCTGTGCATCCACAACCTGAGTCGGTTCGCCCAGCCCGCCGAGCTCCATCTCGGTCGATTCGAGGGCACCCGACCCGTGGAAGTCCTCGGGCGAGTACCGTTTCCTGGTGTGGGAGCGTCCCCCTATCCGGTGACCCTCGCCCCCTACGACCACCAGTGGTACGAGCTGGTCGAGTGGGCGCCCGAGGTGATCGACACCGAACTGGGCTTCGACCTCGGGCTGGCGGGAGGAGGGCCGTGACCGTCTCCGAGCCGCGTGCGATCGAGGTGGTTCCGTCGATGTACGGAGCCCTCTCGGAGCTGGTCGCCGCGCTCGTCGCCCGCGAGCCCTGGTGGTCGACCGCTCGACGTGAGGAGCATCGCGTCGGGGGCGACGACGGGCACGGCGGGGGTGACGGCCATGCCGTGCCTCCCGATCCCGCCGCCGCCGGTGCCGGTGCCGGTGCGCCCGGCGCCGGCTGGCCTCCCGATCCCCCGACCCCGGTCGTGCGGAGCGCCGACGTGCTCCTCGCCGGCCGCCCCGGCCTGCTGGACGTGGTGGCCGACGTCGGAGCGGCGACGGTCCACCGGGTGCTGGGCCTGCGGGCACCTGGCGAGGAGTCGGCGTTCCTGCCCGATGCCGATCCGGCGCCGCTCGGTGTCCTCGACGACGCCGAAGGGCTGGCCATCGTGTTCGACGCGCTGACCGACGCGTCCTTCTGTCAGGGGCTGCTCCGGGTCGTGACCGGCGCCGACGACGATCTGGCCCCCGTGCGTCGGGGGTGGTCGAGCCGAGAGCACGATTCCCTCGTGTTCGACGACCGGCTCGTGCTCACCATCTTCAAGGAGCTCCCCGCACCCGGCGGGCCGCACCCCGGCCTGGAGATGCTCCTCGCCCTGGACAGGGTCGGATTCAACCGCCTGATCGCCCCCCACGCGGTTTGGCGTCGGGGACCTCTCGACCTCGGGATCGTCCAGGACTACCCGGCCGGGAGCACGAGCGGATGGGCGCTCGCGCTGACCTCGCTGCGGGACCTCTACGCCTCCGGGCTTCCCCCCGACCAGGCGGGGGGCGACTTCGCCGTGGAGGCGAGACGGCTCGGGACGATGACGGCGCGACTCCATCTCGGCCTGGACGAGGCGTTCGGGAGGGTGCCGGGTGACCCCGGCGCCTGGGCGGATGCCGTAGTGGCGGCGATCCGGCCGGTCGAGCCCGACCTCCTCGACGACCCGGCCGTGGTGACGATGCTCGACGGCCTCCGGGAGTCGACGGCCCGGCGCCCGGCCATCCGGACCCACGGGGACCTCCGTCTGGGGCGGGTGCTCCGCACCGACATCGGGTGGTTCCTGGCCGACTTCTCCCCCGGGGGGCCGGCAGCGGAGGCCGGGCTCGGTGCATTGCCGGGGTCTCCCCCCGGGTTCCGCTCGCCTCTGGCCGACGTGGCCGACATGCTCTGGTCGTTCCACCGGGTGACGGAGATGGCGGCAGCAGAGCGCACGCCGTCCGAACCGCCCGAGCTCGCGGCGCTGGCCCGGGCCTGGGAGGCGAGGAACCGGCGGGCCTACCTCTCGGCCTACCTGGCCACCCCGGGCATCGGTGGCCTTGTGCCCCGGGTACCGGGCCTCGTCCGCGCTCTTGTGGCCGCCTTCCAGCTGGAGCGGGCGGCATGGGCCCGGTCGTCACCGGGCTGAAGCCGGCACCGCTCAACCGGCGTTGGCCACCGCCACCGGGACGGCCAGTGCTTCGGCAGCCTCCTCGGGGTTCACGATGTTGATGAGCACGCCCGTTCCCAGCTCGAACCCCGCCACCGTGGTCAGCTTCGGCACGACGTGGACGTGCCAGTGGTATGGCTCGGGAGCGCGGTACGGCGCCGAGTGGAAGACCAGGTTGTAGGAGACGTCACCCACCACGTCGCGGAGCCGGGCCAGGCCGATCCGCAGGGCCCTGCCTACGGCATCCAGATCGTCGGCCGGACTGTGGTGCAGGTGGGCGCTGTGCGATCTGGGGACGACGAGCATCTCATAAGGCGTCCCGCTCCAGAACGGGCATACCACCATGACCCGGTCGTCGGCGTAGACCACCCGGTAGCCCACGTCCTCCTCGGCGTCGACGACCGTGCACAACAGGCATCGCCCCGCGAACCGGGCGAAACCGGCCTGCTCCTCCACCAGCTCGCGTGGCACGAAGGACATCCCGAGCAGCTGCCCGTGCGGGTGCTCGACCGAGGCGCCCGCCTCACGTCCGGAGTTGACGATGGCCTGGCTGTACCGCAGTCCCGGGGTGGTCGCGTGGGCCTCGATCCGGTCCCGGATGGCTGCCATGACCAGTCCGGCCTGCTCGTCGCCGAGCATCGACCACGACCGGTCGTGGTCGGGGGAGAAGATGAGCACCTCGTGGATGCCCCCGGCACTCGCCTGGGTGAACACCGGCCCCCGGTTGGTCACGATGAACGGCCCGTCGCCGGAGAACGCGGGGTACAGGTTGGGGACCACCCTGACCCGCCAGCTTCCTTCGGGTCCGTAGGTCTCCAGAGCGGGAGGCGTCCCCTCCTCGTTGCCCGGGCAGAACGGGCATGGCCTCGTGATGTTGGTCTGGACGGCCATCCGGGGGGTGAAGGCCATCGGCCGGTGTGCGCGGTCGGTGCTCACGACCACCCACCTCCCGGTCAGGGGATCCAGGCGGAGCTGGTTCGGCTGCTTGACGTGCGGTTCCTCGTCGGTCATGGCCGCTCGGTTGGGTTCACTCGTGGGATCTGGTTCATGTGACCTATCGGTATGCCTGACCTGTTTCCTTAGAAATCCGTTCGAATCCCACTGGCCTCTCCGGCGGGCCCGAGAAGCCCTGCCCCCTACCGTAGCAACGCGGAGCCCCAATGGCGCGTAGCCTCCGCGAGTCCCACCGGGCCGACTCCCGGGCTCCGGATCGGTGATGCCAGAATCGCCCCATGCTCCTACCGGGTGAGGCCCTCTTCGCCGTCTCGAAGAACCGGGGGATGGCCTACGACTCCGTGCTCCTCGCCCACGTCCTGGCGGCGTTCGCCGGGTTCGGGGTCGTCGGCGTGGCGGGGATCTATGCCCTGCTCCTCCGGCGGGACGGCCCGCGTTCCGAGGCGGTCAGGCGCTACTACCAGCCCGGGATCAACTGGGCGGGGAGGATCATCTTCCTCGTACCCGTCCTGGGAGCCACGCTGATCGCCATGAGCTCAGGAGCGTGGAGCTACACCGACCTGTGGATCGAGATCGGACTGACGGCGTGGACCATCGCCGCCGTCCTGGGTGAGGCGGTGCTCTGGCCGGCCGAGCGCCGGCTCCAGCGACTGGCCGCCGATCCCGCTGCCGAGCGGACCGTCCTCGTCCGCACGACCCGTACCGTGGCGCTGGCGTCGGCCACGATGGTGGTGATCTTCCTCTTCACCGTGGTGGTGATGGTGGCGAAGCCCTGAGCACGGTGGCGGTGACGATCGCCCGGGCGTCCTCGATACGACCGGCCCGTACCAGGTCGGGCGCGGGGCCGTCCAGAACCGAGCGCCAATCCACCGACTCAGTCGAGCCGCCCCGGGCCCTGAGCGTGCCCCGGGCCTCGTCGAGCACGGCGGCCAGCGTGCCGAGATGGGGTCCCAGGGCGGCCCCGACCCTCGTCCGGATCCAGGAGGCGAGCGCGGGGCTGGCTCCTCCGGTGGAGACCGCCACAGTCACCGGACCGTCCCGGTGGACGGCTGGGAGGAGGAAGGAGCAGTGGGCAGCGTCGTCGGCAGCGTTCACCCAGACGCCTGCCGCCTCGGCGTCCTCGGCCACCGCCCGGTCCACCGCCGGGATGCCCGTCGCCGTGACCACCAACCGGTAGTGGACGGCCTCGCCGGGCCGGTACCGGCGGCGGTGGATCGACAGGCTTCCGGCACCGGCCCGCCCGGTGTCGTCGAGCCCGTCCGCCCGTTCGGCGATGGTCGGAGCGACGGCAGGGGCGACCACCGTGACGCGCGCCCCGCACCCGAGGAGGCCGTCGATCTTCCGGCCTGCCACCGGGCCGCCGCCCACGACGAGGCACGGGCGATCGCGGACGACCAGGGAGACGGGGTAGAGCGGGGCGTCGTGCACCGGTCGTTAGCCGGGCGCCGGGGTCGTGCCGGTGGGGCCGAGGTGGAACGGACCGATCATGCCGGCAGCCACCGTAGCGTTCGTGGCCGGATCGATCAGGACGAAGCTGCCGGTGACGCGGTTCTCCCGGTAGTCGTCGACGACGAGCGGTTCGGACAGCGCCAGGGAGACCGTGCCGATGTCGTTCTCGTCCAGCTGAGCGCACGGCTCCAGGGCCAGCGACCGCACGTCGAGCCGACCTGCAACCGCCACCACCCGGCCCGGGACGACGCGGGTGGTGTGCTTCACGCGGTAGTCGGCACCGGCGTGGAGCGGCCCCTCGGCGAACCAGCACACCGTGGCCTCCAGGTGCTCTGTCACGCTCGGGAGGTCGACCGGTCCGGCCAAGAGATCGCCCCGGCTCACGTCGAGGTCGGTGTCGAGCTCGACGGCCACCGACAACCCGGCCGGGGCTTCGGCGAGCACTCGGTCGGCGACGGTGACCGACGTGATCGACGCCCGCCGGCCGCCGGGAAGGACCACCACCGGATCACCGGGCGCCAGTGCCCCTCCGCTCACCATCCCGGCGTAGGCCCGGCCCCCTCCGGGTTGCCGCAGGACCCACTGGACCGGGAGGCGGGTAGGCCGCTCCCGGCCACCCGTCGCCGGGCGGAGGGGGACCGACTCCAGGGCGTCGAGGATGGTGGGACCCCCGTACCAGGGTGCATTGCTGCTCGACACCGCCACGTTGTCGCCGTGGAGTGCGGAGACCGGGACCACGGTCACGGTCTCGATCGCCAGCGCGTCGGCCAGCGCCGCCATGTCCTCGATGACCTGGTGGTAGGGGCGGGGTTGCCAATCGACGAGGTCCATCTTGTTGGCGGCGACGACCAGGTGCCGCACGCCGAGGAGGGCGGCGATGCAGGTGTGGCGGCGGGTCTGGTCGCGCAGGCCGCGCCGGGCATCGACGACCACCAGGGCCACGTCCGCGTTCGACGCCCCGGTCGCCATGTTCCGGGTGTACTGGACGTGACCGGGGCAGTCGGCGATCACCAGCTTGCGGGTCGGTGTGGCGGCGTAGCGGTAGGCGACGTCGATGGTGATGCCCTGCTCCCGTTCGGCCCGGAGCCCATCGGTCACGAACGACAGGTCGACGGCGTGGGTCCCCTGGCGGGCTGAGGCCTGGGCGACGGCAGCCAGCTGGTCGTCGAAGAGCTGCTTCGTGTCGTGGAGCAGCCGGCCGATGAGCGTCGACTTGCCGTCGTCCACCGAACCCACGGCGGCCAACCGCAGCAGGTCCATCGAGGTCGGGAGGGTCGGCTCACCGGGTCCGGTCCCGGCGGATCCGGTTCCGGCAGGAGAGCGGGTAGGGGGAACAGGTGTCCTGTCGGGGGCGGCGGAGGGGAACGGAGCCACGGCTCAGAAGTATCCTTCTCGCTTCCGGTCCTCCATGGCACTCTCCGAGAACCGGTCGTCGGCCCGGGTGGCACCCCGCTCGGAGATCCGTGACGCGGCCGTCTCGGCGATGATCTGCTCCAGCGTCGACGCCTCGGAGGCCACGGCGCCGGTGCACGTGGCGTCGCCCACGGTGCGGAACCGGACGGTCTGCTCCGACACGCGCTCCCCCGGCCGCGGCTGCACCCAGGGTGACACGGCGAGGAGCATCCCGTCCCGCTCGATCACGCGTCTGGAGTGCGCGAAGTAGATCGAGGGCAGGTCGATCGCTTCGCGGGCGACGTACTGCCAGACGTCGAGCTCGGTCCAGTCCGACAGGGGGAACGCCCGGAGATGCTCGCCGGGGAGGAGCTGGCCGGAGTAGAGGTGCCAGAGCTCGGGTCGCTGGCGCTTCGGGTCCCACCGGCCCCGGTCGTCCCGGAACGACAGGACGCGCTCCTTGGCCCGGGCCTTGTCCTCGTCCCGTCGGGCACCTCCGAAGCAGGCATCGAAGCGATGCTCGTCGATGGCGTCGAGGAGTGCGACCGACTGCAGGCGGTTCCTGGAACCGCACGCACCCGGGTCGGCGACCCTACCCTGGTCGATCGATGCCTGGACCGAGGCGACGATCAGCCGCTCGCCGAGCTCGTGCAGGCGCCGGTCCCGGAACGCGATGACCTCGGGAAAGTTGTGCCCGGTGTCCACGTGGAGCACGGGGAACGGAAAGCGCCCAGGCCGGAACGCCTTCTCGGCCAGCCGGAGCAGCACGGCGGAGTCCTTCCCCCCGCTGCAGAGGAGGACGGGCGCCCGGCACTCGGCCGCCACCTCCCGCATGACGAAGATGGCGTGGGCTTCCAGCAGGTCGAGGTGGTCGACTCCTCGGGCGTGCGCTCCGTACGGGAGGACGCCGGCGGGGTGCTCTAGAGGGCGGTCGAGGGTCTCGGTCACGGTCGTGGGCTCCATCGGTAGGTCGGGCCGGTCGGCGGGGCGGGGGAGTAGTTATTCTTTTAAAATATGATCTGCTTAATCATGTATAGTCTCTTTCGGGGGCTCGGGCAAACGCCACGGGCACCGGGTGGCCGGGCTCGGCCCAGGACGACCAGGACGACCAGGAAGCGGGAACGATGCAGAGACCAGCGATGACCAGGATGTCGGGAAGTGTGGACGCCGGCGGGAGTGCCCGACGTTCCTCGGGTGGAGAGGGGCGGGCACCGGGCGACGCCGCCCTCGACACTGGCCTCGACACTGGCCTCGACCTCGACACTGGCCTCGACACTGGCCTCGACACTGGCCTCGACACCGAGCTCGCCGAGCGGAACGAGGCCTTCGAGACGGCGGCGGCGGGGGAGGTGATCTCCTGGGCCGGCCGGCGGTTCGGATCGCGGGTGGTGGTGGCGTGCTCGTTCCAGGATGCCGTGCTCGTCGACCTGGTGGCAGCGGCGGCCCCGGGCATCCCGTTCGTCTTCCTGGACACCGGCGCCCACTTCCCCGAGACCCTCGCCTACGTCGAGGAAGTCCGCGCCCGCTACGACCTCGCGCTCACGGTGGTCCGGCCCGGTCCCGAGGCCGCCGCCCACCCGTGCGGGAGCGCCCGGTGCTGCGAGCTCCGGAAGGTCGAGCCGCTCCGGGGTGTCCTCGCCGACGTCGACGCCTGGATCACCGGCCTGAAACGGGTGGACGCCCCCACCCGTGCCGGGACCCCGGTCGTGGCCTTCGACGAGCGGTGGGGGAAGGTGAAGGTCAACCCCCTCGCCACGTGGAGCGACGACGACGTCGCCGGCTACGAGGCCGACCACGGCCTTCCCCGGCATCCCCTGATGGATCAGGGGTACCGGTCGATCGGGTGTGCGCCCCCCACCCGCCCGGTCGCCCCTGGGGAGGACTCGAGAGCCGGCAGGTGGGCCGGGACGGGCAAGGTCGAGTGCGGGTTGCACGGCTCGTGAGCGCCGGACACGACGACCTCTACGGGCACCGCTTCACGGGCAGTGACCGGCCGATGCGGTTCGTCCGCCCCTACCGGACGGTCGGGAAGCTGAACGAGATCGAGCGGTGGAAGCTCGACCGGCACCCGCTCGAGGTGGCGGCGGCGATCGTCGACCGGTACTCGGTCGAGGGTACCGCCTCGATCGGGTCCGTGCCCGGCGAGATGGAGCGGCTGAAGTGGGCGGGGATCTACCCCCAGAAGCAGGGTGGGGACGCGTTCATGCTCCGGGTGAAGGTCCCGGGCGGGCGGATGGACGCCGCCCAGTGCCGGGAGATCGGGATCGTCGCCGACGCCTTCGGCGAGGGCCCGCCCGGGTCGGAGAGCCGTCTGTTCGGCTCCCGCTACGCCGATCTCACGACCCGCCAGGACATCCAGATCCACTGGCTCCGCATCGAGGACATCCCCCGCATCTGGAGGCGCCTGGCAGCCGTCGGGCTGACCACGGTGCAGGCGTGCGGCGACTCGGCCCGCAACGTGCTCGGCTGCCCGGTGTCGGGTGTCGACGCCGCCGAGGCGTTCGACGCCTTTCCCGTCGTCACAGCCGTCTCGGCCTTCTTCACCGGCAACCGGGAGTACGCCAACCTCCCGCGGAAGTTCAAGCTGAGCATCACCGGGTGCGTGGAGGACTGTGCCCAGGCCGAGATCAACGACATCGGTCTGTGGCCGGCACGCGCGGACGACGGAGCGCTGGGCTTCAACCTGCTCGTGGGTGGGGGTCTGTCGGACGGGGAGCGCATGGCGTCGGATATCGACGTGTTCGTGCGCCCGACGGACGCCGTCGAGGTGACGCGTGCGGTGGCCCAGACGTTCGGGGAGCTCGGCAACCGCGAGAACCGAGGGCTGGCCCGGATGCGCTACCTGGTCCAGGAGCTCGGTCCGGAAGGTTTTCGGGCCGAGGTGGCAGCCCGCGCCCGTATCGAGCTGCCCCCGGCGGGCGAGGACCTCACCCGCCGGTACCGGGGGGACCACGTCGGGGTCCACCGGCAGCGCGAGGACGGTCTCTACTACGTCGGGTGCTCGGTCCCGGTCGGACGCATGAACGGCATCGAGCTTGTCGAGGCGGCGCGGCTGGCCCAGACCTACGGGGACGGGTCCGTCCGGTTGGGCACCGACCAGAACTTCATCCTGACCGGCGTGCACGAGGATCGCCTGGACGCCCTCCTGGGACAGGAGCTCCTCACCAAGTACTCGCCCTCGCCGGGCCCGTTCTCCCGGGGAGTGGTGGCCTGCACTGGCAGCGAGTTCTGCCGGTTCGCCGTGGTCGAGACGAAGGAGCGTGCCGTGAAGTGGGCTCGCGCCCTCGACGCCGTCTTCGCCGGAACCGGCCCTGGAGGCGGCGGCGGCGGAACCAGCGCCCCGGGCGCGCCGACCAGCGATCCCGGAAGTGGCGGCGGTCAGCCCGCCGACGCCGACGTCATCAGGATGCACTTCTCGGGATGCTCGGCCTCCTGCGCGCAGCCCCAGATCGCCGACATCGGGTTCCGGGGGGACGTGGCGCAGGTCGGCGACCACCTGACCGAGGCGGTCGACATCGGGCTCGGCGGCTCGCTCGGCTCGACGCCGGGTTTCATCGACTGGATCGAGCACGCCCGGCCCGTCGACGAGGTCCCCGACGCGCTGGTGCGGGTCGTCCGGCGGTACCGGTCCGAGCGACGGGCCGACGAACCGTTTTTCTCGTGGGCCCGCCGGGTCCCCGACGACGATCTCCGGCACGCCCTGTCCGGGGAGGAGGAGCACCCATGAAGGCCTACCGCATTCGCGAGGAGATGAACGGCATCGCCGAGCCGCCGGGGAAGACCTGGTTCTGGGAGCTCGAAGCGGCTGTTGTCGAGGCCGACCGGTGCATCCAGTGTGGGACGTGCGTCGCGGTGTGCCCGTCGAACTCCATCGGCGTCGGTCGGGAGACCGGGCTGCCCGAGCTGGTGAAGATGTGCACCGGGTGCTCGTTGTGCTGGGACTACTGCCCGAGGGGTGGGCTCCGTTACGAGGCGCTGTGGCCACCCTCCACCCGCACCGAGGGCGACGACACCTCTCCGGTCGTGACCAAGGCGGACCCGGCCGATCCGTACTGGAAGCTCACCGGTGGCCCGCCCGGGGACGGGCTCGGCGCCGTGCTGGAGTCGTACGCGGCGCGGACATCGTCCCGACCGGACGGGGTCCAGGACGGTGGCGTGGTGTCCGCCCTGCTGGTCGCCGCCCTGGCGGCCGGTGCCATCGATGGTGCTCTCGTCACCCGCCCGAGCGCCGACCCCGACGAGCCGTGGAAGGGGGTGGCGACGGTCGCCACCACGGCAGGAGAGCTCCTCGAGGCAGCGGGGACCATCTACAACCAGACCATGGCCCTGGCCGAGCTCGACCTGTCCGCCTACGACCTGCCGCCCGAGCCGCGCCTGGCCCTCGTCGGCACGCCGTGCGAGATCCAGGGCCTCCGGGCCATGCAGGCCCGGCGCTGGCCGACCGGCGCCCACCGCGTCGATGCGGTGGTCCTCACGATCGCCCTGTTGTGCACGAAGAGCTTCGACTGGGAGGGGCTGATGGCACGTCGGCTCCGCGACGAGCGCGGCGTCGATCTCGACCGGGTGGCGAAGGTCGACGTGATCCGGGGCCGCCTGGTGGTCGAGTACCGGGACGGCGAGGTGGCGGTCGACGAGCCGGTGAAGGCGTTCCACGGTGCGGCGCTGAAGGGATGCGACGAGTGCGCGGACTTCCTGGGACGGAGCGCCGATCTCTCGGTCGGCAGCGTGGGATCCCTCGACGGGTGGAGCAGCGTGCTCGTGCGCACCGAACGAGGGCGGCGGGCACTCGACGGCGCGAAGGGTCGTCTGGACCTGCGCCAGCTCGACGATCCCGGGGCCCTGGTGCGGCTCGACGCGCTCGACAAGCGGGTGGCCGAGACCAGCCTGGCCCGGAAGCTCGATCCCGACGGTCCGCTGTTCATGGACTACGCCGAGCATCTCGCCGGCTACGGCGACAGCGAGCGTGCCCCGGTCCTGGTGGATCGATGAGCGGGCAGCGCTCATCTGATGCCTCGGGCCCGGGTGTGCCGGTCGGTCCGGCCTCGGGCCCAGGTGAGCCGGGGCACGAGCACGAGCACGAGCATCAGGGGCTCGCTACGCTGGATCCCGTGGACGTGCTCGAGGTGGCGGGCGGACCGCGGCTGGAGCTTCCTGCCGAGCCGATGGACCTGAAGGTCGCCCTGCGCGAGACGGTGCTGGGGGTGGGGGACCGGCCGGCCGGCCCGGCTGCCCCCGCCGGCGAGACCTGTCTCGGCGTCTGGCTGTGGAGCCGGTGGCAACCCTCGCTCGAGCCGCGCGGGTGCTCCAGGGAGCAGTTCGTCGACACGGTGGCCGGCCTTCGGCGCGAGGTGGTGCTGTGGCTGCTGGGCGATCGCACCTGGCTACAGGTCGTCTCCAGCCTGGCCGGCCGGATCAGCCGGCGTCTCCCCCTGCAGGGCGATGCTCTGGAGTGATGCTCGGGACGCCGTCTCGGGGCAGGCCATCTCAGGCCGGTCCGGAGCCGCTACTCGCGGACCCGGACCGTCGCGGTGATCCCGACGGCTCAGGCCGGCGGTCCCCAGGCGGGGATACCACCCCAGGGAAGCTTGCCGAAGCCGTCGGGTCCGGCGGTGCCGAGTGCGCCCGAGAGCCCGGCAGCGATGATCGTCGGTTTCCCGCCGGCGAGACCGATGGTGGCGATGTCGGAACTGCCGGCGTAGGTGAGGGTGCGGCCAGAGGGTCCGAAGACCGGATCGGCGACCCCCGCTCCGGCCGCCGCGATCTCGTGTGCTTCCGCCCCATCGGGGAGCGCGGTCCACAACCGGCGTGAGCCATACCACTGGGTAATGCCAGGGCCGGGGGTGAGCCCCGGTGCACGCATCGCCCGCACGAACGCGAGCAGCTGACCGTCGGGTGCCCAGGCCGGATCGATGGAGACCGTGTCCGCCGGCTGGGAGAGTGCCTGGCACGGGGGCGGCGTGGGGCCGGGCCGGCACACGGCGAGATGGCTTCCGTCCCAGGGGAAGGCCCCGTGCATGTCGACGATGACGAGCTCCCGCCCGTCGGGGGACCAGGCGAGCCACGGCAGGTAGACGAATGTCCGGCCGAGCGGACGGGCGTCGGAGGCATCCAGCGCAAGGCTGACGAGCGGAAGGCCGGTCGCTTCGGCTGCTGCCGAACCGCCGGGATCGAGCCAGAGCACGAGACCGTCGCCGTCAGGCCACCACGAACCGAGGAGCACTGAGGTGTCGGCTGGCGGCGTGAACGGAAGCGTGGTCCGGGCCCCGGTGACGAGATCGACGGTGGCGATCCGCTCGGGCCTCGATCCGTCGGCGATGCTGTACGCGAGCCGGTGTCCGTCGTGGGACCAGAGGAACGACGTGACGGACGAGGCGACGATGTCTGGCGCGGCGCCGGGCGTGGCGGGGTCCACGACGACCAGCTCACCGGCGTCCGGCCCGCCTGACGGGACGAGCGCGAGAAGAGGAGCGCTCGACGACCACTCGAAGGCGGCGATCGTCTCGGCGGCGACAACGGCGGGGAGGTCGACGAGCCGGCCAGAGGCCCGCTCGATGCGCAGCTGTCCGGCGCCGTCCAGCTCGGCCACCCAGGCGCCGTCGGCAGACCACTGCGGGACCGACCCGGGGGATGGAACCGATCCGACGGCGGTGGGACCGCTCCCGGGTTCCGCAGTGAAGATCGACCCGCCCGAGAGATAGGCCAGGGCGCCGGGGAACCGGGGAGCAGCTACCGCCGTGGGATCCAGGTGGGGGGGAGCCGACGGGCCGGCCGAGCCGGCGAGGTGCCCGGGTCCGAGCAACACGAACACGACCACGGCAGCGGGGATGGCCGCGGTCAGGCCCCGTCGGAGTGCCCGTTGCCACCGCCGACGCGGGACGCAGCACCCGAGGATGGCACCACGGCGCAGTCCCGATGTCGCTGCGGTCGGCAGGTCCATCCGGCTGGTCAGCCTACGGAGGTCCCGGCGCAGGCGCTCTTCGAACAGCTCGTCGGTCATGGCTCGATCATCGTCCGCAGGTTGGCGAGCCCCCGGGAGGCGAGCGACTTCACCGTGCCGGGCCGGCACCCGAGGACCTGGGCGATGTCGGCTTCGGTCAGGTCGGCGTAGTACCGGAGCACGAGGACGGTGCGTTGGCGGCTGGGGAGGAGCGCCAGGACGTCGGCAAGCTCGCGGAGCTCGGGTTCGGCCGACACGGGGAGCACGTCCATGGACCGGCGACGGGCGAGCGCGTTCCGGCGGTGGTAGCTCCTGCACCCGTTCACCACGGCGGCGCGCACGTAGGCAGTCGGGTGCTCGGCTCTGTCCAGCGCCTTCTGGCATCGAAGGAAGGCATCCTGGACGATCTCCTCGGCCGCCGCCCCGGATCCGGTGAGGAGCGTCGCGAGGGTGACGAACGACACGAAGTGCTCGACGTAGAGCTGCTCGAATCCGTTCGGCCAGCCTCCCGGACCACCCGCCGGTCCCTGCCGCCCGCGCTCCAGCGGGGACCGTCGGGCGCTCCCAGGTGCTTCTGGTTCCGGTTCCACGTTGCCCATGTCCCCGCTCGTCATGTCTGGGCCGTCATGTCATCACGAACGGCTGATGGATGCCACCTGCATGGGATGAGACGCACGACGGGGCCGGATGGTTCCCTCCCGGGCGACCCCCCGTGCCGGATCCGGCCTACGATCGGACGGCTCCCGGTCGGACCGGGGACCGATAGGACGGAGGGAACGACGCACAGTGGGACTGTCCATCGGCATCGTCGGCCTGCCCAACGTGGGCAAGTCGACGCTGTTCAACGCCCTCACCAGCAACGACGTGCTGGCGGCCAACTACCCGTTCGCCACCATCGATCCCAACGTGGGCGTCGTCGGCGTACCGGACCCCCGCCTCGACCGGCTGGCCGGGCTCTTCTCCTCTGAGCGGATCGTTCCCGCCACCGTCACGTTCGTCGACATCGCCGGGATCGTCCGGGGCGCGTCGGAAGGGGAGGGCCTCGGCAACCAGTTCCTGGCAGCGATCCGGGAGTGCGATGCCATCTGCCAGGTGGTGCGGGTGTTCTCGGATCCCGACGTGATCCACGTCGACGGGCGCATCTCGCCCGGTGACGACATCGCCACCATCACGACCGAGCTCGCCCTTGCCGACCTGCAGACCGTGGAGAAGCGGATCGAGCGGCTCGCCAAGGACTCCCGGAAGCAGCCGGCCCTGATCCCCGCGCTGCGCGCCGCCGAAGCGGCGCGGGACGTGCTCGACGCCGGGACGACCATCGCCACGGCCACCCGAGAGGGAGCGCTCGACGCGGCCTTCTTGGCCGACCTGCACCTCCTCACCGCCAAGCCGGTCATCGCCGTGTTCAACGTCGACGAGGCCACGCTGACGTCGCCGGACCCGGCGGCCACGGAGCTGGCTGCGCTCGTCGCGCCGTCCCCGTCGATCGTCCTGTGCGCCCAGATCGAGGCCGAGGTTGCGGCCCTCGACCCGGGTGACGCTGCAGAGCTCCTGGCCAGCTACGGCCAGCAGGAGTCGGGGCTGGCCCAGCTCGTGCGGGCCGGGTTCTCTGCCCTCGGCCTGCAGACCTTCCTGACCGCCGGGCCCAAGGAGGCGAGGGCGTGGACGATCCACGCCGGGGACACCGCTCCCCGGGCGGCCGGCGTGATCCACACCGACTTCGAGCGGGGGTTCATCAAGGCCGACGTGATGAGCTACGACGACCTCGTCGAGCTGGGCTCACCGGCGGCGGTCCGGGCGGCGGGCAAAGCGCGGGTGGAAGGAAAGGAGTACGTGATGCGCGACGGCGACGTCGTGGAGTTCCGCTTCAACGCGTGAGATCGGGCGCCCTGGCCGCACAAGTCCAGCTCAGGGCGTCGAGAGTGGGTTTCGCCGGCCCCACGGTCCCCTCTGTGTCAACCTTGGCTTGGACAGTTCTTGACCCGAAAACCTGACCCGAAAACCTTGTAACACGGGCGCGCGAGGTCGGGGTGCGGGGCAGAGCCCCGCTCGGGGCGCCAGCCCCGAGTTCAGCTGACCGTCAGATCACGCTGCGTCGGCAGGTTCGATGCTGACGTGGTAGCCGAGGGCTTCGATCTGGTGGGCGAGGCGTCGGGC
>DAHXOA010000098.1 GCA_027365145.1 Acidimicrobiaceae bacterium
GACGGCCGACACGTTGGAACCGGGGGCGATCCGGGCGGTGGTGCACCCGACGTCGGGCCGTCGTCGTGGGCGACCGCGGGAGTGGGCTCGGTGAGGGCGGCCGGCGGCGGCATCCCCGTGCGCCAGCACCACCAGGCGGCCAGTGACGTGGCAACAGCGGCGCTGGCGGCGATCCCGGGATACGGCGGCCCCGGCGGGCCCGGCGGCACGGGCGCTGCCGCACCCGGCGGCGCCGACCTCCCCGTCGGGTCGCCACTCCGGTCCCTCGGTGCGGGGGACGAGGTCGAAGCTCGGGTGATCGGTCCGGAGGGCGCGATCCGTTCCGGGCCTGGCGGGGACCATGGCTGAGCGCCCCGAGGCCGATCGCGTGCGTTACCGGTTCGGTCCGCTCGAGCGCCGGGGATTGATCGCCGGTTGGCGGGGAGGCCAGATCGCGTCGGTGGCCACCGGGCTGGTACTCGGTGTCCTCGCGCTCCGCTCGACTCCGTCGGCCGGAGGGGTGCTCGGGGCCATGACCTGTGTCGGCATTGCGGTCGCCGTCGCCTGCTGGCCGATCGGGGGACGGACCGGGGAGCAGTGGCTTCCCCTGGTGGTCCGGTGGCTGCTCGCCGCCACCCGAGGGCGGGTGCAGCTGAACGACGCTCCTCGGGCGGGGCACCTGGTGCGATCGGATCACGCCGGGGACGAGGGGTCGTCGTGCTCGGTGGAGGCGTTCCGAGCCCGTGGGCGGCCCGGTGCCCGACTCACCGGTGTGCTCGATGGCGTGCACATCGGCGGGGTGCCGACGGGGCCGGGCCCGGGTGACGCCCGGGTGGGAGCTGTGTTCGACGAACGGGCTCGGACGGTGACCGCGGTGTTGGCGGTCCGAGGCCACAACTTCGCCCTCGCGGGTCCGCGTGACCAGGACGGTCGGATCACCGGGTGGGCACGGGTGCTCGCCTCCATGGCGCGGGAGGGCTGCGGCGTCCACCGGGTGCAGTGGATCGAATCGTGCCTCCCTGACGACGGGTCGGGGGTGCGGACCTATCTGGCCGCCCACGCCCTGCTGCCGGCGGCGTCCGAGCCGTGCCAGTCCTACGTCTCCCTGCTCGACCACTCGTCTCCGGTGACCCGGCGCCACCAGGTGTTGATCGCCGTCTCGATCCACCGGGGCCATTCGTCGCGGGCTATCCGGGCCGCCGGCGGGGGCGAGGCCGGTGCCGGGGCGGTGCTGCTGCGCGAAACGGTGGCGCTCCAACAGCAGCTGGCCGAAGCGGACGTCACCGTCGAGGGCATCCTGGGCCCGGCGGCCCTCTCGGCGGTCCTCCGGGGAGCGACCGCGCCGATGGCCGCGGTCCGGGATCCGGTGGCCCCGGGCCATCAGGCGACCGGAACCAACCTGGGGAAGCCGTCCCCTCGTCGGCACGGTCGCCACGGTCGGGACGATGACACCAGTCATAGCCCGTGGCCCTCGGCGGTCGACCCACGCTGGGACGCGGTGCGGACCGATGGCACCTGGCACGCGACGTACTGGATCGCCGAGTGGCCCCGGGTCGATGTCACTCCCGACTTCCTGGGTCCGATCCTCTTCTCGCCGGCACGACGATCGCTCGCCCTGGTGATGGAACCGGTGAGTCCCAGTCGAGCCGCTCGTCAGGTGGCGAAGGCTCGCACCGCGGACATCGCCGACGGTGAGTTGCGCCGGAGAGGCGGTTTCCTGGTGACGGCGCGCCAGACCAGGGAGCGAGAGGGGGCGGAGCACCGGGACGCGGAGCTGGCTGACGGTCACGCACAGTACCGGTTCTCCGGGTACGTCACCGTCACCGCGGACACGAGTGGCGAGCTGCGCGAGGCGTGCACCGCGATCGAACAGGCGGCGGGGCAGGCCCGGCTCGAGCTGCGCCTCCTCTACGGCGAGCAGGACGTGGCCTTCACCTGCACGCTACCGATCGGCCGAGGACTGTCGTGACCGGAGCGCGAGCGTGAAGGGGCTGGGGCCGAGGGTGCCCGCCCACGTGGCCACCACCCGCCATCTCAGTGCGGCCTACCCGCTCGCCACCGAAGCGGGTCTGGGCCACGAGGGGGTGCTGATCGGACGGGACCTGCTCGGGGGCTCCTTCGTCTACGACCCGTTCGCGCTCTACCGGCAAGGGGTGGTGACGAATCCCAACATGGTGGTGTTCGGTCAGATCGGACGCGGAAAGAGCTCGTTCGTCAAGTCGTACCTGTGGCGCCAGGCGGTCTTCGGACGACGGGCGTGGGTGGTCGATCCCAAAGGCGAGTACGGCTCACTGGCCGCGGCCTGGGGTGTGGAGCCGGTGGCGTTACGACCGGGGGGATCCGTCCGTCTCAACCCGCTCGACACCGATCGTGGCGAGTCGGACCTGGACGTGGGAGGCGCTGGTCCCGGACTGGCCGGGCGCGACGAGCACGGATCCGGGGACGCTGCCCGCCGAGGCCGGATCGAGCTGACCGCGTCGCTGGCCGTGGCCTGCCTGGGACGTGACCTGCTGCCCCGGGAACGCGCCGCGATCGATGCCGCGCTCACCGAGGCCACCCGGTGTGCGCGGTCAGCCGGACAACCGGCGCCGACGCTTCCCCAGGTGGTGCTGGCGCTCCTCGACCCGACCGCGTCGGCTGCGACCGATCTGCGGACCGACCAGCGCACCTTGATGGAGGACGGTCGGGACGTGGCACTCGAATTGCGACGGCTGGTCCACGGCGATCTGAACGGGATGTTCGACGGTCCGACGACCCCCGGCCTCCGTCTCGACGCCCCGCTGGTCGTGCTCGATCTCTCCGCCGTCTACAACTCCCCGGCACTCGGTGTCCTGATGGCGTGTGCCACTGCATGGCTGCAGGGTGCGGTGACGGCGACCAACCGTCGCCACGTGATCGTCGTGGTCGACGAAGCGTGGGCGATCCTCTCCAACCTGGGGGTCGCCCGTTGGCTGCAGGCCTCTTGGAAGCTGTCACGAGCGTTGGGGATCGCCAACATGGCGGTGCTCCATCGCCTCTCCGACCTGCGGGCGGTGGGGGCCGGAGACTCCGAGCAGGTCGGCCTGGCCGAAGGGCTGCTGGCCGACTCCGAAACGCGTGTGGTCTACGCCCAGTCGCCGGGTGAGGTCGCCCGCGCCGGCGAGCTCCTCGGCCTGACGGCTACCGAGTCCGAGCTGGTGACTCAGCTGCGGCGGGGAGTGGCCCTCTGGAAGGTCGGGCGCCGGTCCTTCTTGGTGGAGCATCGGCTCTCGCCCTCCGAGCAACAGATCATCGACACCGACGCGGCCATGGGCGGCGACGGGTGCGATGGGACCGACCCGTCCCCTGCCTCGACCATCGAACCGGGCGTCGCCGTTCTTGGCCACCCGCCGGTCGACTCCGAGGTGCTCGGGTGAACGCCCTGGCTGGGATCGGCATCGCGGCGGGAGTGATCGCGTTGGCGGTCACCGCTATGACCAGCAGGCAGCAACCCCGCCCGTCGGGTGGCGGCCGCCACCGATCCCGGCCGTCACCGATCCGGCACGATCGCCATCGACTCCGCCCACGGGCTGCGGCCGGTCTCGGCTTCGGCGTCGGCTCCGTCCCCCGAGGGCCGGCCGTGAAGGGTCACTCAGCCGTCGGACGGTGGCTGGTGGCCGGGCGCAACCACCGACCTGCGGCGCGGTGGGCCCGGCCGGCCGATCTCCGCCCGCTGGCGCTGCCGGGACACCCACGGTATGGCCGGCACCGCGCCGAGAGCTGCCCCCCGGGTCGGATCGTCCTCGGGCGGGTGGGACGGCGCCTGGTGGCGGCGGAGCGGGCCCAGTCGGTGATCGTGTTCGGCCCTACCCAGTCGCGCAAGACCACCGGGTTCGCGGTCCCGGCCATCCTCGGTTGGCACGGTCCGGTCCTGGCCACCAGTGTGAAGACCGACCTGGTCGGGGACACGCTCGCCTATCGCCGGCGTTGCGGTCAGGTGTGGTGCTTCGATCCCTCCGGGGCTACCGGACTCCCCTCGGCATCGTGGTCGCCGCTGCCGGCGTCGCGCACCTGGCCCGGTGCCCGGCGGGCTGCCTCGGCGCTGACCGACGTCGGCAAAGGCATCGCCGGAGGCATGGCCGACGGGGACTTCTGGTACTCGGCCGCGGCCAAGATGCTGGCCCCGCTCCTCTTCGCCGCGGCGACTGCCGGTCAGTCGATGTCCGACGTGATTCGCTGGGTGGAGACCCAGGAATTCAACGAGGTGCTGGGCCACCTCGAGGCCGCCGGTGTCCCCGAAGCGGTCAATGCCGCACTCTCGCTGTTCGGGAAGGAAGATCGCCAGCGGAGCTCGATCGTGACCACGGTGGAGACCCTGCTCGAACCGTTCGCCGACTTGGACCGTTGGGATGACCACCACCCGGTCGGCGAGGGCGGACCCGGCGAGCGGGACGCCGAGCGGGATGCGGCGCTCGACCCGTCCGGCGCCATCGACCCGGCGCGCCTGATAGCCGGGAACCACACCTTGTACCTGTGTGCCCCGGCCCACGATCAGCGGCGCCTGAGCCCCTTGTTCACCGCAGTGGTCCGCCAGGTGGTCGAGCACGTCTTCGACGTGGTGACCTGCAGTGGCCGGCCACTCGACCCACCCCTGCTGATCGTGCTGGACGAGGCGGCCAACATCGCGCCGCTCTCGGATCTCGATGCGCTGGCCTCCACCGCCGCCGGGCACGGGATCCAGCTGGTCACCGTGTGGCACGACCTGGCCCAGATCACCGCCCGCTTCGGACCTCGGGCAGCCACGGTGGTCAACAACCATCGGGCCAAGGTGTTCCTCTCGGGCATCTCCGACCCGTCCACGCTCGAGCACGCCAGCGCGCTGATCGGCGACGAGGAGTTGCTGTTGCCGGCCTTCACGTCCGGCGGTCCCGGCATGCGCTCCACCACCCAGTCGCCGACATCGCGGCGGCTTGTCCCACCCGATGCGCTCCGGCGGATTCCGCCGGGTGAGGGGATTGTCGTCTACGGCAGCCTTCCGCCAGCGTGGATCCGCCTGCGAACCTGGTACGACGATCCGGAATTGGCAGTTCGCGCCGGCGCGTCGACGGTGCCCGGCGTCGGGTAACCCGACGACCGTCAGGGCACCAGGAGCACCCGGCCGAACGCGTGGCGTCCCTCGATGTAAGCATGGGCGTCGGCCGCCTCCGACAGGGGGAACCGTCGGTCGATCACCACCTCGAGGCTGCCGGCCGCCACCTGGTCGAGGACGTCCGCCACCATCCGGTGCGCCCGGGTGCCCGTCAGCAGCTCGGCTCCGAGGAAGTACCCGGTCAGCGTGGCGTTGCTCGGCCGCATGACCCCGACGTCCACCATGCCCGGCCCTCCCCGCCCGGCGTCGCCGATCGACACGCACCGCCCCCGGTAGGCCAGGCAGGCCATCGCGGCGGCGAGACTCGCGCCCCCGACCGACTCGAGCACCAGGTCGACCCCGCGCCCCCCGGTGACACGGCGGACCTCGGCCACCAGATCCGAATGGGTGTAGTCGATCCCCTGGTCGAGACCGAGCGGTCCCAGGCGTTCGAGCCTGGCGCCGCTCGACGCGGTCGCCAGCACGCGGGCACCGGCCTGGTGTGCCATCTGGACGGCGGCGATGCCGACACCGCTGGCCCCGGCCTGGACGAGCACGGTCTGTCCCGCTTCGAGCCGGCCGAACTCGAAGAGGCAGTCGTGGGCGGTCCCGAAGGCGACCGGCACGCAGGCCGCCTCCTCGATCGGGAGCCCGTCGGGGACCGGCCAGCAGAAGGACCGCGACGCGGCACGACGCTCGGCGTGCGACCCGTCCATCCCCACGGTGACCACCCGGTCCCCCACGGCGAACGCCCCGGCTCGCGCCCCCACCTCGGCGACGACGCCTGCGCACTGGTAGCCGACGACGTGGGGCACCGACCCGAGCTCGCCGCCGGCCCGGCTCAGGGTGTCGCCACCTTCGATGCTGACGGCTGCCACGTCGATCAGCACGCCGTCGTCGGGGACCTCGGGGTCGGCCACGTCCTCGTAGCGGAAGACCTCGGGCCCACCGGTGCCGTAGTACACCGCCGCCTTCATCGAGCGCCCCTCACGAGCCCATCAACTCACGGATCTCGGGCGGCACGAAGTTGTGCTCCTCGGTGGTCTCCGCCTCGGTGAGCTCCACCAGCCGGGTTACCACCTCGGCCGGATCGCGCTGGCCCTCGGTCACGAACTGGCGCATCGACTCGAACAGCGGTGTGGCCGGTGCGTTCAGGGACCCCTCGCCGAACCACTCCCACATCGAGTCGGCCATCCGGTCGTTGAACCCGGTCAGGAACGGACCCGGGTTGATCAGCGTCACGTCGATGCCCTGGGGGGCCAGCTCGGAGCGCATCGCCTTGCCCATCGCCTCGAGCGCGTGCTTGGTCATCGAGTACGGACCGAAGGCCGGGCCGGACAGGACCCCGGCGATGGACGACATGATGATGATGCGGCCCGACCCCTTGGCCACCATCCCCGGGAGCACCGCCTGGGTGACCGCCAAGGTGCCGAACACGTTGACTTCGAAGAGGTGCCTCACCCGCTCGATGGGCACGTCGGCGAGCGGACCGGTCTCGCCGGCCCCGGCGTTGTCGATCAGCACGTCGAGGTCCCAGGCGGCCGCCCGCTGCACGTCGCCGGTGGTGATGTCGAGTTTCTCCACCGTCAGCTGGGGCGCCTCGTGGCGGAGCTGGGTGGCCTGGTCCTCGGTCTCGGTGGTGGCGATGACGTGGTGACCTCGGTCGGCCAGCGCCAGGGCGGCACCCTTGCCGAACCCCGATCCGGCGCCCGTGATCATGACGGTCCTGGCCATGGCACCCCTCTCCGCTCTCCCGGGCCGGTTGGCTCTCCCGGGCCGGTGGTCCGGACCCGGCCTCCCTGCACCCTATGCCCACGACCGGCCGCGTGCGCTCGGGGGGGTGTACAGTACCGGGGTAGGGTATATGGGCAGCACGGCCGGCAGCACGGCCGCCGGCCTGGCCACCAGCACGGCCGCCGGCCTGGCCACCAGCACAGCCGCCGGCCTGGCCACCAGCACGGGAGGACACGCGAGGACCATGCCGGGCTCAGCCGACGCCAGGGACGACATCGTGAAGCGGCTCCGCCGGATCGAAGGGCAGACGCGCGGCCT
>DAHXOA010000156.1 GCA_027365145.1 Acidimicrobiaceae bacterium
GGAGCGCGTTTCGGCACCCACCCCGCCACGCCCGCCGCCAGGCACCGCCCGACCACTACGTCGTCGGTGGCCGCAGAGACCACCAGGACCGACGTTCCCGACGCCACCAACGGTCCCAGCAGCTCCTCACCGCTCCCGATGGCCCCTAGACCCAGGTCCAGCAGGGTCACCTGGGGCTCTGCCTCGAGGACGACCCGGAGGACGGATGCCACGCTCGTGAGCTCGGGAACGAGCACCTGGTGACCTTCCGCCCGGAGGGAAGCCGCCAGCGCCTGGCCCAGCATCAGGTGATCTTCGATCAACGCGATGAAGACCGGTGACCGTGGATGTGTCCGGGTGTCGCCCATGTCGACCATTCTCGACACGCCTGTGACAGGGTCCCCACGTCGACCAGGTTCCGACGGTTGCAGGGTGCTCGTGCCCATGATGGGCGTCATGCCCTGTCACCGGCCGACAGGCGATCGGTGGCGCTGGCCGGATGGCCGTCCAACGGATCATGCGCTGCCGAATCCTCGCCGGCGGCCAGGAGCTCCAACACGAAGCAGGCTCCGGACCTGGACATTCTCCCGAGTCGGATACTCCCCCCCATCTCCGTCAGAAGTCGCGCCGCGACGAAGAGACCGAGACCATCGCCCTTCGTCCCGGTGCTCGATGCTCCCCGAACTCCTCGGGAGAAGATCGCGAGGCCTTCACGCTCGGAGATCCCGGGCCCATGGTCGATGACGCGAAGCTCCACTCGCCCGTCACGCTCGTCAGCCTCGATCCAGACCGGGCTATCGGGTGCGTAGTGGCGCGCGTTCACCAGCAGGTTCTGAACAACTTGGACGAGTGCGTCCGCGTTGACCCGAGCTCGGCCGTTACCGATGCTGAGCCTGATGTCCGTACCGTAGCTTCGTTCGGTCGCGATCACCGGAGCCAAGACCTCACCGAGGGGCAGGTCCACGGGAACGGTCGCGCTGAGTGGCTCGACAAGGACTTGGAGGCGGTTCAGCTCCGCGGACAACGCCTCTGCAAGGGCGCTCTGATCCCGTATGTCCAACCGCCCCGCGTAGTTGCGGAGGGTGCGGTCAGCCGCTCGGATCGCTCCTACGGTGTTGCGGAGGTCGTGCAGCCGTTCCTCCAGGGCTTCGTGTTCGGCAATCATCTGCCGACGGATGTCGTCGAGGTCGAGATGCAGCCGGAAGAGATAGCGGTTCTGGAGCCCCAGGACGTCCTGCAGCTCGCTTGCCATGATACCCAGCGCCACGGCGAGCGCCACGAACGTCATCCCTTCGGCGACGAGGTCGGCTGCGTGGACGGGAACGGTGGCTCGGGCGACCGCGGCCAGTGCCAGCATCGCGATCACTACCGCGGACCACGACGAGGTGGCGATGCCCTTCTTGCGGCTCCACCATGCGGCAGCCCCCAGCCCTGACCACATCGCGACTGCCAGCAGCCCGGCACATTCCCGTCCCTCCGCGTCGGAGACGACTGCTGGGATCAGGCCGTGAGCCGAGAGAAGGCTGAGTGAACCGACGGCGAGCAGCGTGCCACCGGCGATCGAGCACAGGCTACGCAACGGTGAAAGGCCGGCATCAACCTCCGGAGTATGGACGGCCTCCCACAACAACCATCCCGCACCCAGCGCGACCGTCAGCCCCGTCAGAGGCTCTACGCCAGCGAGCGGTCCGGGGACGAATGCCGACAGGCTGCTCTGCAACAGGCTGAAGAAGCCAAGATCGATGAAGGCCGCCCCCAGCCAGCCAAGGCGAGCGAAACCGACGATGCGCCAGGACACGAGGGCGGCACCGCCCGCTGCCACGCCGACGAGTCCGCTGAACACCGTGACGAAGTCTGCAACCGCAGCGAGCCCGGCGCCGCGTGCGAGCAGAAACATAATCGGAAGTAGCGAGCCCCCGCAGACGACGAGGGCCGAGGAGAGTGGCCGACCAACGGGTGACCTGGTGGACGCGGCGATCGTGCGCGTCCGGCGGTCACGCCCCCGATACTGCCTCGGTCCTCCCTCGTCTCCGGAGAGATCACTCTTGTTGCCGACCGGGCCGAGTACCATCGGCTCAGTCCTGGCTGCCCCTGCCCTGAGCAGTCCTGCCATGAACGCCACCTTCCCGCGCCACCAACCCGAACGGACGAACGCTCATCAGTTGGGGCACACCTGCCGGCGCCAACAGTATCCGACCCGGTCGCGCTCGTCACACGTGATGTCGCGCTGCCATCGTGCCTGCGGGCCGCGGGCGATGACGATCGAACGGATCGCCCACCGGTCCGGTCGCGCTCGGCCCCTGACGCCGGCGTCAGCCCAGACGCTCGATGATGGTGGCGTTGGCCAGGCCACCGCCCTCACACATCGTCTGGAGACCCCACCGGCCGCCAGTGCGCTCCAGCTCGTTCAGCAGCGTGCCCATGAGCTTCGCTCCCGACGCACCGAGCGGATGGCCAAGGGCGATCGCGCCACCGTTCACGTTCACCTTCTCCATGTCCGGGTGGATCTCCTTCTCCCACGCCAGGACGACGGAGGCGAACGCCTCGTTGATCTCGACCAGGTCGATGTCGTCGATGGACAGCCCGGCCCTGGCCAGCACCGCCTTCGTCGACGGGATCGGGCCGGTCAGCATCGTGATGGGGTCGGTCCCGGCCAGTGCGAAGGCGTGGAAGCGGGCACGGGGGGTGAGACCGAGCTCGTTGGCCTTCTCTTCGCTCATCACCAGTACCGCGGAGGCGCCGTCGGTGATCTGCGACGAGTTGCCGGCGGTCACCTTCCCGTTGCCCGGCCTGAACGCCGGCTTCAGGTTGGCCAGCGTCTCCACGGAGGAGTCGGCGCGGATGCCCTCGTCCCGGGTCACGAGCTCGTCGGTGTCGTTGCCGTCGTCGTCCTTCACCGCCACCGGGACGAGCTCCCGCTCGAAGCGTCCCTCGTCGCTGGCCCGCGCCGCGTTGCGGTGCGATCGCACCGCGAACTCGTCCAGCTCCTCCCGTGAGATCCCCCACTGCTCGGCGATGAGCTCAGCGCTCTCACCCTGGGAAACAAGACCGCCGCGCTCGGCATAGCGCTGCATCATGCGGGGCCCGAACGGGAAGCCGAGATCCCGGACGATCGACGAGCCCATCGGCGTCCGGGTCATCACCTCGACGCCGGCGGCGATGGCCACGTCGTACGCACCAGCCATGACACCCTGGGCGGCGAAGTGGAGTGCCTGCTGTGACGAGCCGCACTGACGGTCGATCGTCGTGGACGGCACGGACTCGGGGAAGCCGGCCGCCAGGGTGGCGTTCCGACCGATGTTGAGGGACTGCTCACCGACCTGCATGACGCAGCCCATGATGACATCGTCGACGATGGCGGGGTCCACGTCGTTGCGCTCGACCAGGGCCCGCAGGGTCTCGGAGGCCAGGTCGGCCGGGTGCCAGTTCTTCAGCTTCCCGTTGCGCTTCCCTCCGGCGGTGCGAACGGCATCGACGATGACGGCGGTGGTCATGTGGATCTCCCTTTCCCGGCCCCCGCTCACAGGGGCACCCCAGGTCCGCCATGCCGCGATCGCGCCACGATGGTCACCTGAAGTTGACTGACTGGTCAAGTGTAACTCGTCCCCGTTCGGTGGGCACGGCACGCCGGCCTCGCGTTCGGAGCTTGGGCGACGGGCACGGCACGGACGATCCCGACACGGGTGATCCCGCGAGCGGCCATCCCAGGACACGGGACGCAACTCCGGATAGCGTTCGGCGAGTGAGCGACACAGCGAAGAACATGGACCGGTGGTTGGGTGACGGGGGGATGGCCCTCATCGGGCAGGTCGGTGCCGCATTCTCCGGCTACGGGGTCGACGGCGAAGACCTGGGGTGGGTCGAAGGCGCCTTCGGGCCGACCGGCTCCGCCGCCAACCCCCACGGGGTCGTCCAGGCCGGGGTGCATGGTCTGCTGCTCGACGCGGCGATGAACTTCGCTATCAACGCCGCCCTCCGCGGCCGGGACCGGACGCGCGCCACCCTGGAGCTCAAGGTCGAGACCATGCGCCCTGCGCTGGTAGGAGAGACCTACCGCCTCCGGGGTGACGTCGTTCGCATGGCGCGCCAGGTCGCCTACGGAGAGGCCACCGTTCGGGACGGGCAGGACCGGATCGTCAGCCGATCGACCGGGACGTTCCTGTTGCACCGGGCAGACGAGTCGGGATCCACACCACGACCGTGAGCACGCCGGTCCGCCGCCGGGTCAGGAGGCGGTGAGGGCCACCTTCATGGCGTCGAGGACCACAACCATGGCGTCGGCCTGGCTCTCCTCCGCCACCGCAAAGGCCGGGCGCACCAGACGGTCGGTGAGCGCCTCCGCTTCTTCCAGCAGGCCGCGCTCCACGTCGGTGACCACCGGCGTGTCCGCCTCCGACCAGCCGAACATGGCGATGTCTCCCGGACGGTGGATGAAGTGCGCCGTCTTCGTGTCGAGGCCCACCGCCCGCACCGCCAGCAGGTGGGCGCTGCCCCGGAGCTCGCGCAGGACGGAAACGAGCTGCATCGCCCGACCCGGGACGTCGTCGACCAGCGGTTGCGCGGCGATACCGGCGTAGAGGGCGAGGCCGGTGGGGTCCGCCGCCGCGTTGATCGTCCCGGCCGTCTCGCAGAACGCCTCCAGTCCGTCGATGCCTGAGAGACGCGAGCGACCCACGCCCGCGCAGCACTCCATGTAGAGGCTGGCCGCCTCCCGCGGATCGCAGATGGCCTTCGCCTCGTCCCACATCTGGGTGACCAGGGCCGGGTTGAAGTAGCCGAAGGCACTGTAGACCTGCAACGCGTCGACGTCCCCCAGGACCCCACCCCGGCCGAGGAAGTACAGATGGAACACGTCAAGCCCGACGGCTTCGCCCTTCGCCACGGTGTCGGGGACGAAGTAGTGGGTCCAACCGATGTCGTTGATGGTCGGGCAGGCAGCGGTAACCAGCGCGTCGGGGTTCATCGCCGCAGCGTAGGCCGCGGCTTCACACCGTGCGACCACCTCCCGGGCATTCCGACCTCACGTCAACTTCATGAACATCTTCTGGACCTCTTCGAGGCGGTAGCCGTCAGCGGCGGCATCCTCGGGATGCTCCACGCAGTACGTGAGACCGGCGGCAACCAGCCGGAAGCCGGCCTGCTCGAGCGCCTTCGTCGCCGCCGACATCTGGGCGACCACCTCCCTGCACTCCCGGCCCTCGTGGAGCATGCGCTCGACACCCTGCACCTGACCGGCCACCCGCCGCAGCCGCTTGCACACGTCGTCGATGACGTCGTCGGGAAGGTCCATCGGTGCTCCTCTCGTCCCCGGACCAGTGTTCGGGCGATCCGGACGCTCAGGCTGGACCCGGGGACCGACCGATCCGGCACGACGGGACAGCATGAGGAACTGTATACCCCAAGGGGTACTCCAGGATCTCCGGGGGCGCCTCCGGACCCGCCACCGCCGGGCCGGCACTACGGTCGTCCCCATGCCCGGAGCGATCAACCATCCGCTCTTCGCCCGGTTCTACACCGTGCTGGCCCGGTTGGCCGAGCCTGCCGGTACCGCCGAGCACCGGCAGGAGCTGCTGGCAGGGATGGAAGGTCGCGCGGTCGAGGTCGGGTCGGGAGCCGGCACGAACTTCGTCCACTACCCAACGACCGTCACCGAGGTGATCGCCGTCGAGCCTGAGTCCTACCTCCGTGACCGCTCGAGGGCGGCGGCGGTTGGCGCCCCCGTTCCCGTCAGCGTCAAGGACGGCAGCGCCGCCGACCTACCGATCGAGGACGGTTGGGCGGACGTCGTGGTGTTCTCCCTGGTGCTGTGCTCGGTTGCCGACCCGGCCACCGCCCTTGCCGAGGCGCGCAGGGTACTCCGCCCCGGGGGCCAGCTTCGGTTCTACGAGCACGTCCGGGCCGCGTCGCCCGAGCGAGCCCGACTCCAGGACCGGGTGGACCGCGTCTGGCCGTACTTCGCCGGTGGCTGCCACTGCAACCGGGACACGCCCCGGGCCATCGTGGCGGGCGGGTTCGACATCGAGCACCTCCGCCGCTTCGACCTCCGGCTCGGTTGGGCCGTTGCGCCGGTCGCTCCACATGTCATCGGCACCGCCGTGCCCCGGCCTCGTTGACCAACCTTGTCAGGTCGTCGTCCGCTCGCCGGCCTCCGCCGCGGCCCGCTGCCCCTCCACCTCGGCGTGAACCGTCGCCATGTCCAACGCGTCCACCTGGGTGATCAGCTGCTCTAGGGCATCGGCCGGCAACGCACCCGCTTCCGAATAGAGCAGCACCTGCTCGCGGAAGACCATGAGGGTCGGGATCGACATGATGCCGAACGAGCTGGCCAGCTCCTGCTCCGCCTCGGTGTCGACCTTGGCGAAGACGAGATCGGGGTGCTGCTCCGACGACGCCTCGAAGATCGGGCCGAACATGCGGCACGGTCCGCACCACGACGCCCAGAAGTCGACGAGCACCGTGCCGTTCCCCGAGATGACCTCCTCGAAGTTGTCCTTGGTCAGTGTCACCGTTGCCATCTTGTCCTCCTTTTGTCCGGCGGGTCCGCCGGGATCAGCCGCTCGCGACACCGAAGTTGGCGGACACGGCCTGGGGGGTTCAACCAGAACCCCGCTCGATTATTCCACGTCTAGATACCCTAGGGGGTATGGTATATTCGGTCGCCATGCCGACACCTGCGCTGCCGCCCACTCCCGACGTCTCCACCGTTCCCGCCATGCCGCCGTCGGGCGGCGACCTGCCAGGCGGTGCACCGGTCTCACCCGCGGGGGGACGAGGCGGGACGTCACCGACGCGGGGGCGGATCGGCGCTGGGACCGAGACGGGGACTGATACCAGGCCCCCTCTGGACGCGAGCGAACCCGCCGGAGGCCACCGACCCGGCCCGCTCGGACGGCTGGGGCGTTGGGCGGCTGTCCACCGCGGACGCGTCGGCCTGGCCTGGCTCTTCGTCGCTGCCGTCTTCGCCGTCTTCGCCCCCGGGGTGGAGAGCGCGCTCAGCGGGGCTGGCTGGCAGGCCAGCGGATCGACTTCCGTACAGGTACGTCATCTCGCCCGGCAGGACTTCGGTGGGGACGCCAGCTCCGCCATCGAGGTGGTCGTCTCCGCCAACCGGCCCATCACCAACCCGGCGGTGCGGGCGGTCATCGCTCACGCCGAGCACATCCTGACCGCAGACCCGAGGATCGGAAAGATCGTGCCTCCGGAGCCCGGAGTCTCGGTCAGTCCCAACGGTCGGACCGGCATCATCCTGGGCGGCGCCAACGCCGGTCCGAACACGATGGTGAGGGCTGCCGACAGCCTCCAGGGACCACTTGCCTCCCTCAGCGGTCACGGCGTCACCGTCGCCGCCACGGGAGCATCGGTCCTCTGGTCGGACTTCAATGCGGCCAACCGATCGGCCATGCTCCGCTCCGAGCTCTACTCCTGGCCGGTGACCCTGGCCATCCTCGTCCTGGCGTTCGGGACGCTGATCGCCGCCGGCCTGCCACTCCTGCTGGCCATCGTGGGCCTGCTCAGCGCGGCGGGTCTCCTCGACCTGCTCACCCGGTTGGCCCCCATCTCCATCTGGGCGATGAACTTCGCGCTCATGTTCGCGCTGGCCCTCGGAATCGACTACGCCCTCTTCGTGGTGGTGCGGTTCCGCGGCGCCCACTTCGGGGCCCACCGGTCGGTGGCCGAGTCGGTGGCCGAGACCATGGACACCGCCGGCAAGGCCGTGCTGTTCTCGGGCGTCACCGTGCTCGTCTCGCTTTCGACCGTGTTGATCGTCCCGTCACCGGCCTTCCGGTCCATGGCGGTGGGCATCATGGCAGCCGTGGTGTTCATCCTGGCTGCCACGGTGACGCTCCTGCCCGCGGCGCTGGGCAAGCTCGGCGACCGGGTCGATGCCCTACCGCTCCCGTGGGTGCACGCCGGGGAGCACCGGTCCGCCCGGTTCGCCCACTGGGGCGAACGGCTTTGGCGCCACCCCTATGCCTTCGGTGCCGCGGCGCTGGTGGTACTCCTCGCACTGGCATCGCCGGTGCTCGGGCTCCGGACCGCGATGCCCTCGATCACCGTCGTGCCGGCCAACTCTTCGGCCCGGGTCGGCTACGACATCGTGGACAAGGCGTTCGGACCAGGTGCACCAGGTGCGCTCCAGGTCATCACCTCACCCGCCCATCTGGCGGCGACCAACGCGGTCCTCACCCACGACTCGAGCATCGCCAGAGTGCTGCCGGCGGTGCGCTCCGCCTCGGCACCGCTCGACATGTTGAGCGCCGTGCCGACGATGGATCCCTCCAGTGCGGCCATGGACAACGCCATCGCCCAACTCCGCCACCGCCTGCCCTCGGGAACCCTCGTCGGCGGTGCGGCGGCAGAGAACTACGACCTCCAGACCGTGCTCGGTTCCAAGACACCAGAGGTGATCGCCCTGGTGCTCCTATTCGGGTTTGTCTTGTTGCTGATCGCCCTCCAAGCCCCGTTGATCGCCGCCATCGGAGTGCTCACCAACCTGCTCGCCACCGGGGCGGCCTTCGGGGTGGGACGGCTCGTGTTCCAGAACGGGTTCGGTCACCAGATCCTGGGGTTCACCCCGCAGGGCTTCCTCGACGCCTGGGGACCGATCTTCTTCTTCGCCATGATCTTCGCCATCTCGATGGACTACACGGTGTTCCTCCTGTCCAGCGCGAAGGAGCACTGGGAGCGCTCCGGGGACACGAAGGACGCCATGGTGAACGGGCTCGCACACTCGGGCCGGGTGATCTTCTCGGCCGCCGCCGTGATGGTGGCGGTGTTCTTCACCTTCGCGCTCTCCGGACCGCTCCCGCCCAAGGAGATGGGGGTGATCCTCGGCGTCGCCGTACTCCTGGATGCGGGTCTGGTGCGTCTGATCCTGCTCCCGGTGCTCCTCCGGCTGACCGGCGTCACGGCGTGGGCATGCCCACACTGGCTCCGCCGGGCCCTGCCGCGGATCTCCTTCTCCCACGCATGACCAGCGGGGAGAGGTCCGTGGCCTAGCGGAGCCGTTCGGGAGCGGCGGGCGGACCCGCGGCGAGCCAGCGCGTGAGCGCCCCGGCGAGATCGACCGGGAACACCCGGTCACCACGAGCCACGAGCCGCCCCAGATCGGTGGGCGACCACCACGCCAGCGCCTCGACGGCACGGGCCTCCGCCTCGGTCAGGGCGGGGGCGAGCGATGCCTCCCCGGTGACCCGCGCCGCGAAGTAGGACTCGTCCTCCTCGTAGTGCACACCGCCGAAGTCGAACACCACCTCCCGCCGCCAGATGACCGGGCCCACGTCGTCCACGACCACCCCGGTCTCCTCGGCCACCTCCCGGCGGGCGGCATCGGCCAGGGACTCACCCGGCTCGACCCCACCCCCCGGCACATGCCACAGCCGCGCCGCGCCGGGCCCGAGCGCACGATCGCGGGTGGCGAGCAGGAGCACGCGGTCCCCCGGATCGACCAGGGCGACCCGCGCCACGGGACGGAGACGCGAGCCGGAGCGGTGGCGCGTGGGAGGAGCAGCGGGTCCGGGGGGCGGGAGCGCCTCGGCGGGAGGTCCTCCCTCCGGGGAGGTCCCGGATCGTTCCGGCGTCACCAGGTTCCCCTGGAACCCTGGACCACAGGCCGGGTCTCCTCCACTTCACCTACCACCCGCTGGTCGTCCACATCCGCCTCCCGCCCCCGTGCCGGTACCGTCCCGGTGACCCCGTGGTCGTGCCAGTACGGGGCGACCATCACCTCCACCTTCGGCTCGGGACCGGCAACCACCAGGTACTCCGTGTTCCGGAGATGGGAGACGTGTCCGACCCGCCGCCCGGCAGGGTCGTGGATCCCGATCTGGGCACCGACGTACCGCCGCTGGTCGAAGCCGAGCACGCGGACCGTGCCCCGGGAGCCGCACATCGCCACCAGATCGGCAAGCGGCACCCACGACTCGTCGTTGTAGGACACGATCACGACGTCTGCCGCCACCTCGGCCACGAGCGCCTCCAGCGCACCGGGCATGGCCCGTTTCTGGTTGAACACGCTCTTCGTCGCCTCGTCACGGCTGTCGGTGCGCTTGCACGCCACGCCGTAGTGCGGCGGTGCGTCCCAGGCCACCAGGGTTTCCCAGATGTGGTAGTTGGTGTAATAGCGGTGCTGGTTGTAGGGCGGGTCAAGGTACGCCACGTCGACGGGGTCGAGTTCGCCCACCACCTCACACGCGTCGCCGCGGACCGCCCGACCAGGTCCCGGCAGGAGGACGGGGATGCGGAGCTCCAGCGGTTTGGTCGACCGGGCGGCCCACTGCTTCACGTAGGCCATCTGGACACCGGTCGTGGAGTCCACCCGGTCGGCCGCCTCGATGAGGCTGGTCAGCACGACGGGGAACAGCGGGCTGCCGGCGAGGTCACGGTCGAGGGCATCGCGAATGGCATCGATGCGCTCGCCGTTCGCCGGCTGGAAGAACCGCGAGGCTCGGCAGAAGGTCTCGGTGACGTAGCCGGGCCGGCCGGGGAGCCGGTTGTAGCGGCCGAGCATCCGGCTGAGGGCGGCCTCGTCGACGGTGGCGGCGTCCGTGGCGATGGCAGACCGGGCGAAGACCTCGGCGTAGCGGGCAGTGTCGACGGCCGTGACGGCTACGCCGCACTGCTTGAACGCCTGGGCGACCCGGGTGGTCCCGGTGAAGAGATCGAGCGCCGTCCGGGCGCCGGCCCGCTGGCACAGGTCGGCGAGGACGGGGACGAGGCGGCGCTTCGACCCGAGGTACTTGATCATGGTCGGGAGCCGGGTCGGACAAGGCCGCCGGCCGGGAGCGGGCCGGATCGCGCCGCCCGCGCCAGCCAGTCCTTCGGGATGGTGAGGTGGGCGCCTTTCGTCCCGTCGACCACCTGGGAGACGCCCACGTCGCCCACGGCGCTGAGCCAGGCGAATGCGGTGGCGCGGTCGGCACCGGTCACCCGCTCGACGACGTCGAGGGCACACCGGGTGGCGATCTTCACCGCCTCGTCCAGATCCTCGTGCAGCCCGAGGACGACCCAGGCGTCGGCCGTCTCACCGTACGGGAGGCCGGAGGCCGGTGCCGCCCCGGACAGGAGGTCGATCCGGATGACGGCACGAAGCGGCGCCTCGAGTGCCGTCCCTGCCACCTCCCCGTCACCCTGGGCGAAGTGGGGGTCGCCCACCTGGACCAGGGCGCCGGGCACCTGGACCGGGAGGTGGAGCCGGCTCCCGACACCGAGCAGCCGGACGTCGAGGTTCCCACCGTGGGGCCCGGGTGGCACCGAGTGGGCGTCGGGACCTTCCGGCGCCACCGCAACCAGGCCGAGGAACGGGCGGAGCGGGAGCGGGAGCGAGACGTCCGGGCCATGGAGCCAGGCGACGGGTGGGCCCTCTGAGGTGCTCACCGTGGCGAACCGGCTCACCACGGTGGGCACGCTCCCCTGCTCGTCTCGAGTGGGGAGCTCACCGGGAAGGGCGCCCCGTCCGTGCCGGTTGGAGACGATCCCGTAGGGAGCACGGAGGAAGAGGTCGAGGATCTCCACCGTCACGACGTCACCGGGGAGCGCGCCGCGCACCTGGATCGGCCCAGAGATGACGTGTGGCCCGTCACGGGCCTGATCGTGGGCGACGGGCGAACCGGCGAGCGCTATCGCGTCGCCGAGCACCGCGTCCTGCGCCACCCCGTACCCGGCGAAGTACCGGACCGGATCCCTGCCCTGGTCGCCGAGGATACCCTCGTGGCTGATGGTGTCGACCGTGACGATGGTGCCCGGATCGACGGAGAGCGCCGGGATGGCACCGCCAGCACGGACCCACCCCCACGACACGGTCTGAGGCGTCGCCGGGAGGTAGGCGCCGAAGACCGGCCCCACGCCGGCCTGGAGGATCCAGCCGCTCTGTGAAGACCTGTCGCTCTGTGAAGACCTGTCGCTCGCTCCTGCGTCACCGACCACGACGACCAGCCTGTCATGCCGGTGCACCGTGGAGCGCACGACTCCGGCGTTCCGCCGGGTGCGGGTTCCGGTCCGCGTCAAGCCCTGGGTTCTCGCTGTCGTCATGGTGCTGGCCACGCTGGCGACGGCACCGCCCGGCGGAGGGGGTGGCTCCTTCCAGGTGGGCGGATCACTGACGGACTCCGATCCGCACGGCACACCGGTGGTGGACCTCCGCTTCGCGCTCGGCGCCCCGTAGGACGGGCGCCGCGAAGGTGCCTGGCGTGGGCACGTCAGGGGGCGCGCTGCCTTCGAACCCCGGTCAGCCGACGTACTCCGTCGCGTCCACGATCCCCGTCACCGCCTCCCCCCGGGCGAACCGCCGGAGGTTGTCGGCCGCCGCCTCCACCGCACGGTCGAGACTGCCCGTCACGATGCCGGAGTTGTGCGGGGAGCCGAGGACGTTGGGCAGATCGAAGAACGGATGGTCCACCCTGAACTTGCCGGTGCGGAACGGTTCGACCCACCAGGCGTCGATCGCGGCGGAGAACTCCGGATGCCTCACCAGATGGTCGTAGAGGGCCCCCTCGTCGATGACGGCGCCTCGGGCCACGTTCACGAGGACCGCCGTCGGCTTCATCGCAGCCAGTTGCGCTGACCCGATGATGCCGCGTGTCCGCCGCGTCAGGGGAAGCGCGAGCACCATCACGTCGGCACCGGCGAGCACCCGGTCCAGGTCTTCGAGCGTGCCGACGGAGTCGACCGGGTCGTCGGTCCGACCGCTCGTGTTCACGGCGTCGATCCGAGCGCCGAACGCCCGCAGCAACGACGCGGTGGCCCGGCCGATCCCGCCGTAGCCGAGGATGGCGCATCGAGCGCCGGCCAGCGTCGATGTCGGCGTACGCTGGTCCCACTCGCCCCGAGCCAGCTTGGCGTGTTTGAGGGGGAGCCGCTTCAGGAGCGCCAGGGTCATCGCCACGACATGCTCGGCCATCGGCGCCGCGTAGGCACCGACGTTGCTGGCAACCACCGCTCTCGGGGGCAGCTCACCGAAGGGCAGGTGGTCGGCTCCTGCCGATACCAGCTGGACGAAACGCGTCGGCAGGTCCGACCCGAGTCCCTCGGGGATCTCACGCCGCCAGTTCCAGACGAGGATGGCGTCGGCGGATTCCAAGGCCGCCACTTGCTCCTGCGTGTCGAGGCCACGGGTCACCACCACGTCGAAGTCGGCGGCAAGCGACTCGTGGACCGACGCACCGTCCCCGATGCCAAAGGTGATCGCGAGCCGCGGACGATTACGTGCCATGACCCGACGTTATGCGCCGGT
The DNA here is from genome assembly GCA_027365145.1 of Acidimicrobiaceae bacterium. Lineage (GTDB taxonomy): Bacteria > Actinomycetota > Acidimicrobiia > Acidimicrobiales > RAAP-2 > JAKADK01. The sequence continues at coordinate 13,211 of DAHXOA010000156.1, forward strand.
GCCGACCGTGTGCCGACCGTGTGCCGACCGTGTGCCTCGTCCGGTGCCTACCGTGTGCCTCGTCCGGTCGGGAACGCCTACGATGGGTCGTCCCTACCGTCGCCGTGGTCGTATCGACGCATCCTGCGACGGCGCTGGGGACTTCGGTGCGGGGATGTAGCTCAGTTGGCTAGAGCACCTGCTTTGCAAGCAGGGGGTCGTGGGTTCGAGTCCCATCATCTCCACGGGCCTGTGTGATATCACATCGAGGTGGTGATATCATGGCGATATGAAGCAGCTCCTCCTCAGGGTTCCCGACGACATCCACCGTCGATTAGCCGCTCGCGCCGCTCGCGCCGGTCGGAGCGTCAACGCCGTGGCCAA
>DAHXOA010000001.1 GCA_027365145.1 Acidimicrobiaceae bacterium
CCGCCTACCATGAGCCCGGTGTCCACGCCCCTTCCCGGCGACGTCGCCGGTCCGCCAGCCGGCCACGTCGCCGGTCTGCTCGCCGGTGTCGTCGGTCGCGAGCACGTGCGGGTGGGCGACGAGATCCTCCCGGAGTACGGCCACGACGAGGCGCTCTCCCTCCCGCCCCACCGGCCCGACGTCGTCGTCCTCCCCGGCTCGACCGAAGAGGTCGCCCGGATCGTGGAGGTGGCGACCACTCTGTCCGTCCCCGTCACGGCGCGGGGGTCCGCGACCGGCCTCTCGGGCGGATGCCTCCCGGGCAACGGCGGGATCGTCGTCTCCTTCGAGCGGATGGACCGGATCCTCTCGATCGACACCGCCAACCACGCGGCCGTGGTCCAGCCCGGGGTCACCCTGGCCCAGCTGAACGACGCGCTGGCCGCGCACCACCTCACCTACCCGGTCGCCCCCGGGGAGAACTCGGCCTCTCTCGGCGGAACGGTCGCCACGAACGCCGGGGGGATGCGGGCCGTCCGGCACGGCGTCACCCGCCAGCACGTCTCGGGCCTCCAGGTCGTCACCGGTACCGGGACGGTGCTCCGGCTGGGTGGGACGGTGACGAAGGCCTCCAGCGGCTACGACCTGGTCCAGCTCGTGGTGGGATCCGAGGGCACACTGGCACTCATCACCGAGATCACCGTGCGGGTGGTCGGGATCCTCGACCACGCCGCCACCGTGGTGGCGCCGTTCCCGACGCTCGAGGCCGCCACCGGGGTGGTCCCCGCCCTCCTCGGCAGCGGGCTCCAGCCCTCGATCGTCGAGTACATCGACCAGCTCTCCATGGCCGGCGTCACCGAGCACGCCGGGATGGATCTCGCCATCCCCGAAGAGGAGCGGGCCCAGACGCTCGCCTACCTGGTGATCGTGGTGGAGCAGCGCAGCCAGGAGCGTCTCGACGAGGACGTGGAGGAGCTGGCCGGCGTGCTCGACGCCCACGGCGCGACCAACACCTACGTCCTGGCACCGTCAGCCGGAGCCGCCCTCGTCCGGGCACGCGAACAGGCGTTCTGGGCGGCGAAGGCGGCCGGAGCCGACGACATCGTCGACGTCGTGGTGCCGCGGGCCGCCATCGCCCCGTTCATCGAGTCGGTCGGTGCCCTGGCCACTGCGACGGCCTCGCTCGTCATCGGGTGCGGGCACGCCGGCGACGGCAACGTCCACCTCTCGGTCTTCCAGCCCGACCCCGACGTCCGTCACCGCCTCGTCACGGACATGCTCGTCTCCGGGAAAGCGCTCGGCGGGCTCATCTCGGGCGAGCACGGGATCGGCGTGGCGAAGAAGCCCTACTTCGCCGAGCTCGAAAACCCGGCCCACCTGGCGCTGCTGGCTGGGATCAAGGCGGTGTTCGACCCCGCCGGGATCCTCAACCCGGGAACCACCTTCGACCCCCCGACCCGTGGCGGCGGCGCCACCTCCGACCCCCCGACCCCATACGTCAGCGACCACCCGATGAATCGAGGTACCCCGTGAACGGCGCTCGAGCAGTCCTCCAGACACTGGTCGACGCCGGCGTCGACACGTGCTTCATGAACCCCGGCACCTCCGAGATGCACTTCGTGGCCGCACTGGACGACGTCCCGGAGATGCGCTCCACGCTCGCCCTCTTCGAAGGCGTGGCCACCGGAGCTGCCGACGGGTACGCCCGCATGGCACGCCGCCCGGCCGCCACGCTCCTCCACCTGGGCCCGGGCCTCGGCAAC
>DAHXOA010000017.1 GCA_027365145.1 Acidimicrobiaceae bacterium
TCGGGTTCGAGATTGCCCTGATCGGCCGGAACCCGATCATGGCCGAGGTGCAGGGTGTGGAGATCCGCCATATCGGCCTGGCCACGTTCGCCATCACCGGCTTCACCGCCGGCCTCGGCGGTGCCATAGAGATCCTGGGCCCGCTCGGGAGCATCTCGAGCGGGTATGACCCCAATATCGGCCTCACCGCCATCCTCGTCGCGCTGGTGGGCGTGCTCGCCGTCGGGGGCGTGCTCGTCGCCGCCCTGGTGTTCGGGGGGCTGACGGCGGCCAGTCTCTACCTCCCCATCGCCACCGGTCTGCCCAGCACATCACTCGTCTTTCTCACGGGCCTGGTGTCCTTCATCGTCACGTCCAAGCTGGGCTGGGGCCGGTGGCCACAGGGCCTCGTGCGGCGCGCCCGGGGCGGCCCGAACCGTCGCCACCGTGGCGACGAGGTGCCGGTCCCGGGCGGGGTGTCACCGGGGACCGACGAGCTGCAGCGCGGCACTCCCGCCGCCAACCCCGGATCAGTGGAGACATCGGTATGAACGAGGTCTATACGTTCGTCAACAGCGTGCTCCTGGGCACGACCCCGATCCTCTGGGCGGCGCTGGGGTGTCTGTTCGCCCACCGGGCCGGCATCTACCAGCTCGGGCTGGAGGGCCTGATGCTGATCGGGGCGTTCGCCTCGATCGGTGGCGCCATCGCCTTTGGCTCGGCGTGGACCGGCATCCTCCTGGCGATGGTCGTCTGCGCCCTCGTGTCCGCCGTCTTCTGGCTCGTGGTGGTCGTCTTGAAGGCAAATGCCATCATCGCCGGGCTCGGCCTGGTGGGCATCGGCGTCGGGGGTACCAGCTTCCTCCAGGGGGCCATCTTCCACACCTCGGGTGCAGTTAGCGCCAACCCCATCATCGGGGCTCCGGTCTCCGGTACCGCCACGGGCCCGCTGTCCATGCTGAGCTCACTCTCCTTACTGGTCTACCTGCTCCCCGTGGCCGCCTTTGTCGTCTGGGTGGTGGCCCGCCGGACCAACTTCGGTCTCCGGGTCTCGGCGTCCGGGCAGTATCCCTTCGCCGCCAGGGCGGCCGGCGTACGCGTACGTCTCGTCCAGCTCGGCGCGCTGTGCATCACCGGGGCGATGTGTGCCATCGGGGGCAGCGAGCTCTCCGTCGGCTCCCTCCACGCCTTCTCCTACGACATGACGGCCGGGGTCGGCTACGTGGCCTTCACCGCCGTGCTGTTCGGCCGGGAGGCGCCGTGGGGCGTGGTGCTGGCGTCGTTCATCTTCGGGATCGCCACGGCTCTGGGCATCTTCAGCCAGATCCACGCCATCTTCGGCCTACCCCTGGAGTTCATCCAGATGATGCCCTACGTCGTGACCGTCCTCGCACTCTGGTTCGCCGGGTGGCGATGGCCCCAGGCGGGGAGCGCCGCCGAGGGCGCGTTCGCGGAGCTGCGGGAGTGACGGCGGCGGTCGAGGCGAAACAGAAAGGTCGAGCTCGATGAGCGTACGTCCCCGAGAAGCCGGGATCAACGGCGGCATCGCCGTCGCCGAGGAGGTGGGCGAAGCCCTCCGGGACGGATCGCCGGTCGTGGCGCTGGAGTCGACGATCATCTCCCACGGGCTGCCCCGGCCGCGGAACCTCGAGGTCGCCCGGAACCTCGAGCTGGCCGTCCGGAACGGGGGAGCGTGCCCGGCGACCATCGCCGTCCTGGACGGCGTCGTTCGGGTCGGCCTGGCCAAGGACGAGCTCGAGCGGGTGGCATCGGAGACCACGATGCGCAAGCTCGGCTTCCGCGACCTCCCGTTGGCACTGGCGACCGGGGCGAGTGGGGGGACCACGGTCTCTGCCGTCAGCTTCCTCGCCGCCCGGGCCGGGATCCGGGTCTTTGCCACCGGCGGGCTCGGTGGTGTCCACCGCGGCTGGTCCGCGTCGTGGGACGAGTCCGCCGATCTGGCCATGCTCAGCCGGACCCGCCTCACCGTCGTCTCCTCCGGTGTGAAGTCCATCTTGGACATCCCCGCCACGTTGCAGCGGTTGGAGACGCTCAACGTGACCGTCGTCGGGTACCGGACCTCGATGTTCCCCGGCTTCTACGTCGCGAGCTCCGGGTATCCCGTCGACTGGACGGTCGAGTCGCCGGAGCAGATCGCAGAGGTCATGGCGTACCGGGAGGCGCTCGGGGGACCGGAGACGGCGCTGGTCGTGGCCAACCCGGTGCCCGGGGACCGCCAGCTCGACCCGGAGCTCCACGACGCCGCGCTGGCCGAGGCACTGGCGGCCGCCGCGGACCAGGGGATCGTCGGGCAGGCCCTCACCCCCTTCCTCCTCGACGTCATGGCGCGCCGCACCGGAGGCGCCTCGGTGGAGGCGAACCTGGCGGCCGTGGCCGGGAACGTCGCCCTCGGCACCGCCATCGCCGTCGCCTGTGCCGGTCGTGACACCGATGCCGCCGGCAGCGCCAGCGCCGGCCCGGGCCATGATCCCGGTCGCGATCACGCTGACCACCCTGCCGACCGTCCGGGCGCCTGAGCGACCCGGTGGCAGCGCCCCGCCGTATCATCCTCGACTGCGATCCGGGCCACGACGACGCCCTGGCCGTGATGCTGGCCGCCGGAGATCCCCGGGTCGACCTGGTCGGCATCACGACGGTCGCCGGGAACCAGACGGTGGAGAAGACGACCCGCAACGCCTGCGCCGTCGCCACGGTCGCCGGGCTCTCCCTGACTCCCATCGTGCGCGGTGCCGACCGGCCTCTCCTGCGCCCGTTGCGCATCGCTCCCGATATCCACGGGGCAAGCGGGCTCGACGGGCCGCCGCCGCTCACCCCGACCGTGGTGCCCCGACCAGGACACGCCTGCGACTTCCTCATCGAGCAGGTGATGGCGTCGCCCGGAGACGTGACCATCGTGGCAACCGGGCCACTGACGAACGTCGCGCTGGCACTCATGAGAGAGCCGGCGCTGGCCGAAACAGCGCGGGAGATCGTGATCATGGGTGGCGCCTACGGTCGGGGGAACGTGACCCCGGCGGCGGAGTTCAACATCTACGTCGACCCAGAGGCGGCCTCCGTCGTGTTCGGCGCTCCGTGGCGGCTCACCATGATGGGCCTCGACGTCACCCACCAGGCTGCGTGCCCCGAGGAGGTCCAGGAGAGGATCACGGCCATCGGCTCACCGCTCGGCATCTTTGCCGGCCAGCTCCTGGAGTTCTTCCGGTCCACGTACCGTCGCGAGCAGCGGATGGACGATCCGCCCGTCCACGACGCCTGTGCCGTGGCCTACGTCGTCGACCCCGATCTGTTCGGGACCCGGCCCGCACGCGTGGTGGTCGAGACGACCGGCACCCACACCAGCGGGATGACGGTCACGGAGTTCGTCGAGGGCGGTGACAGCCGGCACGACGTCGGCATCTCCGTGCGCCGCGACGCGCTCTTCGACGTGCTCGTCGAGGCGATCGCGGCACTGGGGTGAGCGGCCCGGTGTGCCCGGCGCCGGGTCTGTTGTGCACCTTCGGCGACGCGGTCCTGGACGTGGTCGTGGAGCTCTCTCGGCTGCCCGTGGCCGACGACGATGTGCCCGGAGAGATCGCCCTGTGCGCTGGAGGCCAGGCCGCGAACGTGGCGGCCTGGTACGTGGTGCTGGGTGGCCGTGCACGGCTGGCCACCAGGCTCGGCGACGATCGGACCGGGATCCTCGCGTCGGCGATGCTCGCCGAGCACGGCGTCGAGGTCGTTGGCGGGCGGGGCGGGAAGACCGGCATCGTGACGTCGTTCGTGACGCCCGACGGGAAGCGGAGCATGGTGTCGGACCGTGGAGCCGGTGCCGAGCTCGACCCGCTCGACGTGGAGGACGCCTGGTTCGAGCGGGGCGGCCGGCTCCACCTGTCGGGTTACGCCCTTTTCGGGGAGCACTCGTCGTCCGCGGCGATCGTGGCCGGGGAGCGGGCGCGGCGGGCCGGGGCGACGGTCAGCGTGGACCTGTCCTCCGCCGTGCTGGTGGCGACGGCAGGGCGAGCCGCCGTACGCCGGGCTGTCGAGGCCTGTGGCGCCACCCTGGTCTTTGCCAATGCCGCAGAGCACGAGGCGGCCGGGCCGCTGGCCGTCGAAGAGACCGTGGTGAAGCACGGGGCCGCCGGGTACGTGCTCGTCGACGGGGACGGGGAGCACCGGCACGGAGCCCCCCGGGCGGGGGTGGTACGTGACACGACGGGGGCGGGCGACGCGTTCGCCGCCGGATGGCTCCTCGGTGGGCCGGAGCTGGCCCTGGACGCTGCTCGGACATGCATCGCCACCGCGGGAGCGATGCCGCCGGCTGTGATCAGGGGCGGTCCGGGTGCCGGAGCCGGTCCGGGCGCCGGGAGGGGGAGCGAGAGCGAGAGCGAGAGGGGGAGGACCGTACCGTGATGGACACCGGAGCGCTGATCGCCGCCGCCGCCGACTGGCAGGACCGGGATCCGGACCCGGTCACCCGGACCGAGCTCGCCAGGCTCGTCGAGCAGCGCGATGTCGACGGGCTGCGTTCCCGGTTCGACGGCTCCCTGGCCTTCGGGACGGCGGGGATCAGAGCGGAGCTCGGCGCAGGCCCGCTCCGGATGAACCGGCTCGTCGTCGCCCGTGTGGCGGTAGGCCTCGGCCGCCACCTGGCTATCGGTGCCCGTTCGGGCGAGCGACATCGGGTCGTCATCGGCTACGACGGACGGACCAACTCACCGGTGTTCGCAGCGGATGCTGCTCGGGTGCTGTGCCGTGCCGGCGTGGCCGTCTCGCTGCTGCCCCGGGCGCTGCCCACGCCGGTGCTGGCGTTCTCGGTGCGCCACCTCCGTGCCGACCTGGGGCTCATGGTCACCGCCAGCCACAACCCGCGCGCCGAGAACGGCCTGAAGCTCTACGTGGCCGACGGTGGGCAGCTGCTCCCGCCGCTCGACGCCGAGATCGCTGCCGCCATCGATGCTGTCGACCTGTGCTCACTTCCCGAGGGCTGGGAGGACGGGCCGGGTCCGTGGGAGGTCGCCGACGGCGTCGTCGACGCGTACGTGGAGGCGATCGCCGGCGCCGTGTGCGCCGGGCCGAGGTCGGCGTCCCGTGCCTCCTCCCTCGTGGTGGTCCATACCGCTCTCCACGGGGTGGCGACCGAGACGCTCCGGTCGGTCCTGGCCCGGGGCGGTTGGCCGCCACCGGTGTCGGTCGGCACCGAAGCGGACCCGGACCCGACCTTCCCGGGGATGCCGTATCCCAACCCCGAGGAGCCCGGCGTCCTGGACGGGGCGCGGTCGATGGCCGGGACGGTCCACGCCGACCTCGTCGTGGCCAACGATCCGGACGCCGATCGTCTGGCGGTGATGGTTCCCGGACCCGGAGGCTACGAGCGCCTGACCGGTGACGAGGTGGGCGCGCTGCTGGCCGACGACGTCCTTGCCCGCCTGACCGCCGCCGACCCGGCGGACGGTACCGCGATCGACGGTGGTGCGCGGTCTCCGGTGGTGGCCACCACCGTCGTGTCCGGCTCGCTCCTGCGCAAGATGGCGGACCGGGCGGGGGTGCGGTGCGTGACCACGCTCACCGGGTTCAAATGGATCGTCCGGGCGGCAGGGCCGGACGGCCGCCTGGTCTACGGCTACGAGGAGGCGCTCGGCTACGCCGTGCGGCCCGACGTGGTGGCGGACAAGGACGGTATCAGCGCCGCCCTCCGTGTCGTGGAGCTGGCCGACACCGCCCAGAGCTCGGGCCGGACGCTCCGGGACCGGCTCGACGACCTGGCGCTCCACCACGGCCTCCACGTCACCCGGCAGCGGTCGGTCCGGGTGGACGGCGCCGGGGGGATCGAGCGGCTCGCGCGTGCGCTCGATGGCGTCCGACGGTCACCGCCGCCCGAGCTCGCAGGGGCGGCGGTGGACGTCACCGACCTGCGTGCGCCACACCCCGGGGTGGTGGACCTGGCCGGCGGGACAGCCGAGCGATGGCCGGGTGCTCCCCACGGGCCGGCCGACGTCCTCGTCTGGCACGTCGGGGATACCGCCCGGGTGGTGCTCCGCCCGAGCGGCACCGAGCCGAAGCTGAAGGTCTACGCAGAGGTGGCCGATGCGGTGGATCACCGCTCGGAGCTGGCCGCCCGTCGGGTGGCCGGGAACGCCCGGGCCGAGGCGCTGGCGACGGCTGCCATCGCCGTGCTGGGCGTCACGCCGGACGGGTAGCGCCGGGTGCCTGGTCCCGCAGCGTGAGGTAGGCCTCTGCTACCTGCTGATCGATCCGCCGGGGCACGGGCACGACACAGTCGGTCGCGCCCACCTGCCCCACTGCGACCGCTTCCAGGCAGCGGGCCTGGAGGGCGAACCCGAGGTCCATCGACCCGATGGAGTTCCCGAGCGGCCTCGGACCGTTCAGGTTGACCATGAACCCGTGGGTGAGGATGTGTACCCGCCGGCCGTCTGCGAGCACGACCGTCTCGATGCCCTGGGCCGAGTCCCGGACCTCGTGCACCGAGCCGTCGGCCACGATCTCGTCGACGGTGATCTCCGTCGGGAAGTGGCCACCATTGGCCAGGACGACGCCGTCCCGGAGGGAGGGGAGATCCCCGGCGGTGACGACTCGTTGGGCGCCGGTCACGGTCATCACCAGCTCGGCGCCGGCCAGTGCCTCGGCTCGACTCGGAACGGCGAAGCCGTCGAGACAGGCCTCCAGACGCAGCACCGGATCGATGTCGACGACGGCGACGTCCGCGCAGGCGCGGGCGAAGTTCTGGGCGACGCCCTTCCCGCAGGCGCCGTACCCGAAGACGGCGACCCGCAGGCCGTTGGTGGATCGGTTGGTGATGCGGAGGAACGATTCGAGCACGCTCTGCCCGACGGCGTGCTTGTTCTCGGCGAACTGCTTGATCGGGCTGTCGTTGATGACGAGCACCGGTCGGCGGATCTCCGCTCGGCGCGGTTCGAGACGCATCCGGCCCGACGTCGTCTCCTCGGTCCCGCCGAGGAGGTGCTCGTAGGGGGCATCCAGGTAGCGGATGAAGAGGTCGCCGCCGTTGTCGAGCAGGAGGTCGGGCTCTGCCGCCAGGACCTCGCGCAGGAAGGCATCGTGCTCAGCGGGGTCGGTGGTCGGACCGCCGACGACGGTGATCCCGTGCGCACGCAGGTAGTCGACCGCCTCGGCCTGGGTCGTCCCCAGGTTCCCGGTGGCGGTCACCTCGGCCCCTCCCCGGCGCAGGGTGAGGAGCAGGGCCACCGTCTTCGGCTCCAGGTGGATGCCCGTACCGATCCGCCTTCCGGCGAAGGGTCGCGTCACCTCCAACTCGGCGCCGATCGCCCCCAACAGGCCGCAACTCTCACCGACCCACTCGATCCTGGATCCCACGGTGCTCCTCTCCTGGCCCTACCGGTCGGTCTTGGTCTGGGTGACCGGCCTCCTGTGCGCGACGCGGTTGTCTCACCGTTCGGCCGGCCACCCCCCGGGCGATGGTGGTTCGTTCCACACCGGGTGGTCGGCCATCGAACGCTCGACCTCCGCCCGGGACGGGAGGTGACCCCGCGCTCCGGCGCCGGTGGTGGACAGCGATCCGGCGGCGGCGGCGAACCGGCAGGCCGTGTCGAGGTCCAGGCCGAGGGTCCGGGCAGCACAGAACGCGGCCACGAACGCGTCGCCGGCACCCGTGGTGTCCCGTGCGGCCACCCGGAGCGCCGGGACGTGGGCCGGTGGGTGCCCGGGGCGCAGCAGCTCGGCGCCCTCCCCTCCCCGGGTGACCACGACGGCACCGACGCCCAGGGTGAAGAGCCGCTCGGGTGGCATCCGGAGCTGGGTCAGCTCGACCTCGTTGGGGACGAGGACGCCGCAGCTGGCCAGCAGGTCGTCGGGGAGCAGTCGGGCCGGTGCCGGGTTGAGGGCGAAGCCGGCGCCCACCTGGCGGGCCGCCTGGCCGGCGGCGGCGACAGCGTCGAGGGGAATCTCCAGACTGGCCAGGATCATCGATCCAGGCCCGGCCGAGCGGGTGACCGCCTGGTGGACGTGACGGGGATCGAGCGCGGCGTTGGCCCCGGCCTCGACGATGATGAAGTTGGCGCCGTCCCGGTCGACGGCGACCGTGGCCGCCCCGGTCGGCGCGGCGACCTGCTGGACGAGCGAGACGTCCACGCCCACCCGTTCCAGCTCACCCACCCCGGCGTCGCCCCCGGGGTCGTCCCCGACGGCCCCGATGAATACCGTGTCGACGCCGAGGGCGGCGGCGGCGGCCGCCTGGTTGGCACCTTTCCCCCCTTGGGTGACGACCTCACCGAGGCAGGGCACCGTCTCGCCCCGGACGGGGAGGGACGCCACCGACAGGACGCGGTCGGTGTTGAGCGAGCCGACCACGACGACCTGGGTTCTGGTCACCTGCAGGTTCCCGGCGCACGGTTTGGACGACGGCTCACCGAGTCACCCTAGGCGCCGGGTACGGAGGGGTGCGAGGGAGCCCGGGTGTTACCCTCGGGCCGGTGCCCCCTGTGCCTCCTGACGACGAGCTGCTCGATGCGGTGGACCTCATCCGGACGAAGCGTGACGGCGGGGAGCTCCCGACCGACGCGATCGAGCGCCTCATGCGGGCCTACGTCGGGGGAGGTTTCGCCGAGGAGCAGATGGCGGCCCTGTTGATGGCGATCGTGTGGCGCGGCATGACGGGCGCGGAGCTGGCGGTGTGGACCGACACCATGATCGCCTCGGGCACGCGTATCGACCTGCGTGGTCTCGGACGTCCGACGGTCGACAAGCACTCGACCGGTGGCGTCGGGGACAAGGTCTCCCTGGTGCTCGTCCCCCTGGTCGCCGTGTTCGGTGCGGTCGTGCCCCAGATGTCGGGACGGGGACTGGGCCACACCGGGGGCACCCTGGACAAGATGGACGCCATCGCCGGTTGGCGGTCGGACCTGAGCCCCGACGAGGTGCTGGCGGTGCTCGACGAGGTTGGATGCGTGATCACGGCGGCCAGCGCCGAGATCGTGCCGGCAGACCGACGCCTCTATGCGCTGCGGGACATCACGGCCACGGTGGAGTCGATCCCACTCGTCGTCAGCTCGATCATGTCGAAGAAGATCGCCGAGGGGACGGGATCGTTGCTCTTGGACGTGAAGGTCGGCACCGGAGCGTTCATGACGGAGCTCGAACGTGCCCGAACGTTGGCGGCGACCATGGTGGACGTGGGCGCAGCCCACGGTGTCCGCACTGCCGCCATGCTCACCGCCATGGACACGCCGATCGGCAGCGCCGTCGGCAACGCGCTCGAGGTGGCAGAGGCGCTGGACGTGCTCGACGGTGGAGGCCCCGCCGATCTCCGGGAGCTCGTCGTCGCGGAGGCCACCGCCATGCTGGGCCTGGCCGGGATCGACGGTGACCCGGCGGCCGCGCTCGACGACGGCCGGGCCCGGCTGCGGTTCGAGGCGATGGTGGAGGCCCAAGGCGGCGATCTCGGACCGGGGCTGCCCAGCGGCCGGCTCCTGGGGACGGTCCGGGCCGATCGGAGCGGTTTCGTGCGCCGTCTGGAGGCCAGGGCCGCGGGCATGGCCTCGTTCCACCTGGGGGCAGGTCGCTCCCGTCCGGGCGATGCGGTATCGATGACAGCCGGCGTCGTATGCCGGGCCAAGCCCGGTGACGAGGTCGCCGCCGGGGAGCCCGTCTTGGAGCTGTGGGGCGACGATCCGGGGCGGCTCGGCATGGCCGAGGCGGCGGTGGTCGGTGCCATCGAGATCGGTGACGGACCACCGATCGTCCCGCCCGCGGTGCTCGAGCGGATCGGCTGCTGACGCCCCTCCGGACGTCCGGAGGGGCGATGGGCCCCGGCGCCGTGTCCGGTTTCCAGCGGGTACGATGGAACCCGTGGTCGGGCGCGTCGGCCGGCGCTCGACCCGTTCGGATCGCGTCTTCCTGACCGGGGCGTTCGCCGCCGTCCGCCGCCGGGAGGTCCAGCCCGCCGGAACGGTGGAGCGACCGACGTGAGTGACGAAGATCGGGGTGATGGGGATGGCCACGGAGACCCAGCCGGAGGCGGACCAGCGGGAGACGGCACGGTGGGCGGCGGGCGCGGCGAGCCTGGTGGCGGTCCGGAATGCCGGGAGCTCGCTTGACGAGGTCACGGCCTCAGAGGCCTCGCTCCAGCGATTCCTCAGGGGCCTGCCCGGTGTGGATCAGGTCGGCGCCGAGGCCCGCACCGCCATGCTTGCGACCCGCTCGATCAAGGCCGGCTCGAAGCTGGCGGCGCTCGACCTGGTCGTCCGGATGATCGACCTTACGACGCTGGAGGGAGCCGACACGCCAGGGAAGATCCGCTCGCTGTGCGCCAAGGCGCGGCACCCCGATCTCACCGGCGCCGATGTGCCGCCGGTGGCGGCGGTGTGCGTCTACCCGGACCTCGTGGGGACGGCGAAGGCAGCACTGGTTGGGAGCCCGGTCGCGGTGGCGGCCGTGGCGACCGCGTTCCCCTCCGGGAGGGCGGCGCTGGGCGTGAAGCTGGCCGACGTCCGCCAGGCGGTGGCCGATGGGGCCGACGAGATCGACATGGTGATCGACCGGGGAGCGTTCCTCTCCGGTCGCTACCAGCTGGTCCTGGACGAGGTGCGCGCCGTCAAGGAGGTGTGCGGTAGCGCTCACCTGAAGGTGATCCTGGAGACGGGTGAGCTCGCCACCTACGACAACGTGAAGCGGGCCGGCTGGCTCGCCATGCTCGGCGGTGCGGACTTCATCAAGACGTCGACGGGGAAGGTGACCCCGGCCGCCACCCTGCCGGTGGCGCTCGTCATGCTGGAGGCCGTGCGCGACTTCGACGCCGCGACGGGCCGCCGGGTGGGCGTGAAGGTGGCGGGCGGGATCCGGAGCGCGAAGGACGCCCTGCGCTACCTGGTTGTCGTCCACGAGACCGCCGGGGAGGAATGGTTGGACCCCGACGCCTTCCGGTTCGGAGCGTCGAGCCTCCTGAACGACGTGCTCATGCAGCGGGCGAAGCAGCTGACCGGCGCCTACGTCCGTCCCGACGACTTCAGCCAGGACTGACCGGGATGGCTGCCGGCGATCTGTCGACCCGCCCCGCCCCGACCGTTCCTGCGCCCGGCCCGCGGCCGGTGGCGGACCACGGCGTCGCGGGGTGGACGACACGACCACGAGACGGAGAGATGAGATGAGATGAAGAGATGAGACGCCAATGAACTGGGAGTACGCACCGGCGCCCGAATCCCGCGCCATCGTGGACCTGCACCCCTCCTACGGACTGTTCATCGACGGTGAGTTCGTCGACCCCGAGGACGGCTCGATGTTCAAGACGGTCAACCCGGCCACGGAGGAGGCCCTGGCCGAGGTGTCTGCGGCCGGGCCCGCCGACGTCGACCGAGCGGTCGAGGCGGCACGGCGCGCCCAGAGCGAGACGTGGGGACCCATGAGCGGAGCGGAGCGGGCGAAGTACCTCTTCCGCGTGGCCCGGATCATCCAGGAGCGATCCCGCGAGCTGGCCGTGTTGGAGAGCCTCGACAACGGAAAACCGATCCGGGAGTCGCGTGACATCGATATCCCGCTGTCGGCGGCGTACTTCTTCTACTACGCCGGCTGGGCGGACAAGCTGGGGTATGCCGGGTTCGGTCCCTCTCCGCAGCCGATCGGGGTTGCCGGGCAGATCATCCCCTGGAACTTCCCCCTCCTCATGGCGGCGTGGAAGCTGGCCCCGGCGTTGGCGTCTGGGAACACCAGCGTGCTGAAGCCGGCAGAGACCACCCCGCTCACCGCGCTGATGCTGGCCGAGATCTTCCAGGAGGCCGACGTCCCGCCTGGCGTGGTGAACGTGGTCACCGGGGCCGGCGCCACCGGCGCCTCCCTGGTCTCCCACCCGGAGGTGGCGAAGATCGCTTTCACCGGTTCGACGGAGGTGGGCAAGGGCATCCAGCGGGCGCTGGCGGGCACCGGGCGGAGGCTGACGCTCGAGCTCGGGGGGAAGGGTGCCAACATCGTGTTCGAGGACGCCCCGCTCGACCAGGCCATCGAAGGGATCGTCAACGGGATCTACTTCAACCAGGGCCACGTGTGCTGTGCCGGGTCGCGCCTGCTCGTCCAGGAGTCGGTTGCCGAGGTGGTCGTAGAGAAGCTGAAGGCCCGGCTCCAGACCCTCCGCCTGGGCGACCCCCTGGACAAGAACACCGACATCGGGGCGGTCAACTCACCCGCACAACTCGAGAAGATCACCGAGTTGACCGCCGCAGGGGTGGCCGAGGGCGCCGAGCGGTGGGCGTCCCCCTGCGCACTCCCCGAGCGCGGCTTCTGGTTCCCGCCGACCATCTTCACCGACGTGTCCCCGTCCCACCGCATCGCCCGGGAGGAGATCTTCGGTCCGGTGCTGTCCGTGCTCACGTTCCGGACCCCCGAGGAGGCCGT
>DAHXOA010000028.1 GCA_027365145.1 Acidimicrobiaceae bacterium
GCACTCGTAATGCGTAGGTCAGGAGTTCGATTCTCCTCCCAGGCTCCAGGTCAGAGGCACTTTTTGCCTCCGACGGCTCGGATCCATCCGATTTCCTCCCCTATCGGGTAGCTGCCCGTGCATGAAAGGTTCGCGGCGGCAGCTCCGGGGGAGAAGAAATTCGGCGGTCTGGAACTTGATGGCAGACCTTCCCAGCGGTGACGTCGATCGGGTGTACTGGCTTCCGTGGCCAAACCGGGCCGGTCGGAGCGTGGCGACGTGTCACCTCGGCGCACTTGACGTGCCGTTCTGCGCTGCAGATGCGACAGCACCGAGCGTTGTTCTGGAGCGGTGTCCTGTTCCGCCAACATCTCGAGCTAGCGGTTAGCTAGCCACGAGGTAGGGGTGTCAGGCCGGTCGCCGCAACTCGCGCTCCACGGCACGACGGATCCACGAGGAGACCGATCGGTCGTCCTCGGTCGCTCGACGCCGGATCTCCTCGACCAGCTCGGGAGGGAACCGAACGGGAATCGCGTCACTCAGCCGTGCCCTGCGCCGCCGTGGAGGGCCCTGTGGTACCTGATTCTCAGGCTGGGCGTAGAAATCGTATTCCTCGTCTGGGGTCGTCGGTGGCTTCATCATCGGTCCCTCCGGTACTGGGCGGCCAACTCAGCGCTCGCCTCGTAGCAGCCAATGGGTCGGCACCGGCGCGGATCGCCATCTCGGGTAGGTGCCAGTGGAACCACCAGGACCCGACCAGCCACCTGGGCGCACATGAGTCAGTGCGCTGGCGGAATCGTCGGGTAGAACAGCGGATCGCTGGCCCACACGTCATAGATGTCGTCCACGCCAAGGTGGGGATGCTTGAACAGGTGGGCAGCCTGCGCGTCGACCTCGAAGACTTCATCATCGTCGAGGAGGCCCAAGTCGAATCGCTGAGCCACAGCTCTTAATGTATACCAACCAACTACATCTAGTGCAACCAACGACACCGTGTCAGCTGGGGATGGGTCACCGGACGAGCCGACAGGCTATGGGGAGCGGAAGATGTTGTGTGTACCAATCCGGCGCCACACGACGTGCGCCCGGCCAGCCTTGACCTCGTTTCCGAACTGCCAGGTGGCCCGGCCGTCCGGGGCGAACATCATCTTCATGTTGGTACCTGCACCTTGCATGCCTTTCACCCGGAGACCAGGCCGGAACGGTCGGTCCGCTTCCAGGTCCTCAACGAACCGCGCAACTGCCGTACGGAACCGCCGCTCGGCAGAGCCAAGGGACTGCCAGTCCTGGTCGAATCGAGGAAGCCGTTGGTAGGTCGGCACCTACCGGAGTGAGTCAAGGAAGGCGTCGCCATTATCGAAGGCGGTCCCCTCCCCGTCGGCGATCCGCTCGCCGGCCTGCCGTTCCCCGGCCTGCCACGCATCGGTCCAGAACCATGATTGCTCGGCCGGGATCGACTTCAGTCCGCGCATCGTCACCTGGCCGGCCTCTACGACAAAGGCCACGTCATCGCCCTCCTCGACGTGCAGGGCCTCGCGGACCTCTCGGGGCAGCGTGATCTGCCCCCTGCTCCTGATCACCGCTCGGGCCATCGTGCTCCTCTGATATTCGTACTTTCAGAGGATCATCGCTTTCAGAGGATCATCGTAGGGGGATGGTCTCGCCCCGTTCCAGCGGCTTCCGTCGGGGCAGAACCCTTGAGGGATGCGGCCAGGACAGCGGGCTGGTGCTGCGCTCGAGCCGTCAAGCCGGCTGGGCCGTGCAGGCCGCGGTGATCTGGACTATCGCAGAGCCGATGCCCGCGGCCTCGTGCCTGTTCCGATAACGACGAAGGGGTTATTCACTTGAGCGGACCTCAGGTCGCCAGATCACATTATGCGGTGATGGAACCCCTAGTGGCACCCCAAGATGTGGTGGTCAGTCCGGTCAGACGAATAACCCCTAACGACGATTCCGGCGTTCCGCAGCCGGCGACCGTCGGCGGGGCAGGTTCGGGAGGCGCTGTGCCGAGCCGACCTGAGGCAGGCGGAACTGGTGCGTCGGGCGGACACGACGCACTCAGCCAGAAATCGCGATGAGTGCGGGGGGTGTGGCACCGAGCGGTGCGACGCCCCGACGGATCTTCGACGCCGACGGCCCCGTAGAAGGCGGGCGTCAGTGCGAACGCGGCCGAGGGTCGCTGGCGGCCGCGTGACCAGGTGAGCACAGTCGTTGCTTTTGATAGTAACTATCATTGCTATATTCCTAATTGCGTCCCGGGGAAGGAGCCGACCGGTGGTTGCAGGCGAGCGAAGGCAGGTTCAATTGGTGGCGACGGGCGAGAGCGGGTCTCCAGCGCTCGCGGCCCTTGCCGACCGCACCCGCGTGGCGATGGTCCGCCTCGGCCGCCAGATCCGCCGGCAGGATCCCCCGGGGCCGAGCGTCTCTCTGTACTCGGCGCTCGCTACGATCGCCGTCCACGGCGAGCTGGCCATCGGGGCGCTGGCCGAGGCCGAGCGCCTGCCGTCCTCGGCGGTGACCCGCCTGGCCGACCGGCTCGAAGACGCAGGCCTGGTCGAGCGACGGCGCCACCCGACCGACCGGCGGGGGGTGAACCTGGCGATCACCCCCCACGGCCGAGAGGTCCTCGACCAGCGCCGCCAGAAGGGCAACGCCTGGCTGGCCCGCAGGTTGGCGCGCCTCAGCCGGTCAGAGCGCGCCACGTTGGCGGCGGCGCTCGGCCTGCTCGAAGCCCTCGCAGACGACGACGAGTCCGACCACGCGTCGCCCCAGGCGACCGCCGAACCGACGCGGCGAACCGAGGTTCGGTGACGCCGCGGCCACCACGTTCGAACAGGCGGTCACGGCTCGTCAATACCCACCACATGGGGCGGGTCTTCGCGGCGCCGCCGCCCCATGGGTGTTGGGCTCGCGAAGGTGCCCTGGGCGACGTCGGGCGGCAGCGGTGACGGTGGCCTTCGCCCTGTCGGAAGGCGGCAACCTGGGGGCGATGCAGGCAGGGGCGATGCGCGCGCTGCTGGAGGCGGGAGTCGAGCCCGACCTGTTGGTGGGCAGCTCGGTGGGCGCGCTCAACGCCGCCTTCTGCGCTACGCATCCCGGAGTAGATGGCGCTCGCGATCTGCAAGCCGCCTGGGGTGGGCTGTCGCGCCGCGAGGTGTTTCATATCGACATCGCCGCCGCCTTCGGCGGGTTCCTCGGCATGCGCGACCATCTCGTGTCGACCACTCGTCTGCGCCGCCTGATCCGCCGGTGGCTCCCCGTCGAGCGCATCGAGGACGCCCCGATCCCCTTCGCCGCGGTGGCCACCGACGCGCTGAGCGGGGAGGCGGTCGTCCTGCGCCACGGCGACGTCATCGATGCGCTGACGGCGAGCAGCGCCATCCCGGGGCTGTTCCCCCCGGTGCGCGTCGGCGGGCGATGGCTGGTGGACGGCGGCCTGGCCGCCGGGTGGCCGGTCACCGAGGCCCTGGATCTGGGGGCAGATACCGTCTACCTGCTCACGGCCGCCACGGCGCCCGCCCGCCGGCCCCCCCGTGGCGCGGTGGCGATGGCCATGAACAGCGTGTCGCTCGTCACCGCGAAACTGCAGCGCGAACGTCTGGCGGCGGCGGCACGCCAGGCGGCTGCCAAAGGCGGCCTGGTCGTGGTCGTGCCGTCACCGGCCCCCGAGGCACCCCCACCTTTCGACTTTGCTCGTGGACACCTGCTGACCAATGCCGCCTACCGCCACGTCCAGCAGTGGCTCGACGGCCACGGCGGGCCCGACCGCCTCGCCGGTGGCTCCGAACCGATCACGCTGGCCTGAGGGGATGCCGATGTGCTCGCTGGCGAGGCACCTGGTCCCGCGTGAGGACAGTCCCCGTGCAGCTGGGCGCCGGTACCGTGCCCCGGTCGGTGGCGGTCGCTGCCTTTCTGGCACGACCGGCGCCCGCTGGTGCGCCGGTCCCGGCCCGTCGTCGTCATCCTGTCTCGCGCACGCGTTTCCGATAATCCGGCACCCGGTTTGCCACTTCGTGGGGCTCGGACCCGCGCAACGGTGGATTGCCATGGGGACCGGTCAAGGGGTCACGCCGTCGCAGACCACGACGGACCTGCTCATGGAACGGGCCGACACTGTCGCTCCTGCCGTCGCGGCCAGGGGCTGCCCGGCTCAGGGCCGACGCTGCCACGAGAACGCCGTGTCGGGAAGCGCCTTGGCAGCGCTGGATGGCTACAGAACGGAGAACCGCTCCGCTCGGGCCGCTGTGGCCTGGTCCTGGTCTCTGGTGCAGAAGGCGAGCTCCTCATCGGTCGTTGCCGCCAGCGCCATTGCCGCGGCCAGATGCAATGCATCAAGTGTGCGTAGGCGGTGCTTGGCGAGGAGGCGCTTGGCGGTGGCGAACGCAGCTTCGGCGTCGAAGATGGCCACCGCCAGTGGGCCGTCGGAAGCCGTGTCGGCGCCGAAGTCGGCGAGAAGACGGGCGGCTACGGGCTGGTCGAGACGGCCGTCCCGAGTGGCCCGGGCGACAGCGGCAACGAACTCCACCTCGGCCAGCGCCGAGATCACCACGGGCTCGGGTCCCTCCAAGAGGACCTCAACCAGCGTGTCGTGGTCGGGTTCATCGACGAGGTAGGCCCTCACCACGGCCGAGGTGTCGGCGAAGATAGCCACTGGTTATCGCTCGGAGCGGTCTGCTTCGAGCGCGGTGCTGAGCGCAGGTCCGCTCGGAACAGCACTCCCGCTCCTTTGCGCACACTCCCTGGGGCCATGTGGGAGGCGTTGCGCCAGCACGTGCCCATTGCGCGCTCGCCACGCGCGGCGGCGGCTGGCGGGGTGGCTGAGCACCCGCTCGACGGCATCGACGACGGTGGCGTTGACGCTCCTGTTCTCGATTGCCGCCCGTTCCTTCAGGCGCTCGGCGAGATCGTCCGGAACCCTGGTGACGATCTGTCGCACAACCGCGATGCTAGCAGATGAGCCGCTCGAGACGCTATCACCGGACAACGACAGGCGGGACGCGATCCGGCCGACCCCGGCCGTCACATTCCAGCTCAGACCCACACATGGCCGGGTCGGCAAGATCGCCCGTCCGCCAAGAGGCGCCCTCCGCTGACGTGGCCGGTTCGTCAGCTACCGCCGAAGCGCGGCGGACGCTTTTCGACGAACGCCTGTGCCGCCTCACGGTGGTCGCGGGTGATGCCGGTGTGGATGTGGTGGGTGACCTCCACGTCCATGCACTCGCCGAGCTCGCCGTTCACCGCCCGGTTGAGGTTCTCCTTCATGTAGCGGAAGGCGACCCTGGGGCCTGCTGCCAGCCGCCGGGCGCGTTCCAGCACTGCGTCCTCGAAGGTTGAGGCGGGGAAAACGGCGTTGACGATCCCGAGGCGCTCGGCCTCGGCCGCGTCCAGTCGCTCCGAGAAGTAGTAGAGCTCCCTGGCCCTGCCCGTGCCGACCAGTCGGGTGAGGAACCACGCGCCGCCGTAATCGCCGCCGAGGCCGACGCGGGCGAACGCGGTGGTGAGGACGGCGCCATCCACCGCGTAGCGGAGGTCGCAGGCAAGAGCGAGAGCCAATCCGGCACCGGCTGCCGGGCCCGGGATCGCAGCGATGGTCGGCTTGGGCATGGCCCAAAGCCGGCCACTGGTCGCCCGTTGGCTGAGACGCTGGTGGTGGACGACCGTGTCCAGGGAGCGAGCGCCCTCGGTGGCGTCCCCTTCGGCCATCGCCTTGACGTCTCCGCCGGCGCAGAAGGCGTCGCCGGCGCCGGTGAGCACGACACACCCGACGTCGTCGTCGACCTCGACGTCGGCCAGCACCCGCCCCATGGCCGTCAACATGGCTTCGGAGAGGGCGTTA
Organism: Acidimicrobiaceae bacterium; assembly: GCA_027365145.1. GTDB lineage: Bacteria > Actinomycetota > Acidimicrobiia > Acidimicrobiales > RAAP-2 > JAKADK01. The sequence continues at coordinate 5,816 of DAHXOA010000028.1, forward strand.
CGGCGGGTCGGTCGGTGCATCGTCAGGACGGCCACGCCGTCGTCGACGGTTGCCAACAGGTCCTCGGTCCCCGTGTCGAGCTCACGCATGGCTGATGGGCCTCCCCTCCCGCGCCGTCAGGTACCGGTGAAGCGGACGCCGGCGATCTCGACGCCCGGTGGCACCGACGTTCCGGACAACTGCACTTCCACGATCCCCTCCCCGCGCCCTCCCGTTGCCGGCACGAAGTGGAGGAGCTGGCCGGCGTCTTCCAGGCGCACCGTCGCTTCCGACCCGGCGTGGTGGGCAGCCAGGCCGAGCACCTCCGCCCACCGGGCCGCCGCCAGGCCCGGGTCGTCGACCTCGACAGTCACGCCGGCGATGCCACCGGGCGAGTGTGACGGGGCCGTTCCCGTCCACGCCGGTCCAGCCCATCGCCACGATTCGGGCGGGTCGGCCCAGTCGATCGACACCAGCGCTCCGGGGACGTCCTTTGGATGCAGGTGGGTGCCGGCAACATCGCCCAGGTCGGCGGTCCACACCACACGGACACCCGCTTCGGTGACGCGTTGCCGAGCGACGGCGAGGTCGGGAACCTGGAAGATCGCCATGTAGCCGCTGTCGCCGCCCCGGCGCTCGAGGTAACGGCCTGCGGTTGTTCCCGGTCGGACAGGAGCCACCACCTCGACGAACGTGTCACCAACGGTGAACACGGCGTTCGTAAGCCCGAAGCTGTCCACTCCCGGGTCATGGAACGGATCGTCCCAGCCAAATGCTGCGTGTAGGGCGGCAGCGACGCGGCCGCAGTCCGTGGCAACGAGCGCTACCTGGCGGAGGCGAGGTCCCCTGAGCACAGTGCAACGCTAGTCCCGCAGCGGGCAGCGGTACGTCCGCCCACGTACGTCCGCCCACGTTCACGCCGCCACCAACGGCTCGGCCGGACCGGCTGGGTGGGGCAATGGTTGCTCGGTGACGTGCCGTTCTTTTCGGTTCCCGGGCGCTCGTCACCAGGGGCTCACCCACCCGCTACGATCGACTCTCCGACCGATGGTGCGACAGCACGGGAGTGGCAAATGGCTCGAACCAAAGGCAGTGTCCTCAGCGAAGAGGCGAAGGAGAAGATGCGGGCTCGGCGGGCGGTGGTCCGCTACCTGGAGTCGTTGGACGCGCCGGCAGCACCTGAGCCGCCCGTGGACACCGGCCGTGTCGAAGCGGAGCTGGCGAGAATCGATGGGTTGCTTGCCGATCCGGAGCTGCGCGCGCCGCGACGGTTGCAGTTGTTGCAGCGGAAGCGGGACGTCCAGACCCACGGCCTGAGCTCCCGTGGCCGGTCGCTCCCGAGCACAGACGAGCTGATCGACGGGTTAATCCGCCATGCCGCCGCCTACGCTGCCGAGGAGCACCTCAGCTACGAAGCGTTTGTCGATTTCGGCGTGCCGACCAGTGTCCTGGACAAGGCGAACATTGCTCGGGTGGATACGTCGAGCTGACCTGAGCCCGAGAGGGCGGCCATGACCCCGACCGATGAAGAGGCAGCGATCATCGCGCTCACTCGCGACTTCGTCGACACGCGGGTCAAGCCCCGGGTCCGTGAGTTCGAGGAGAGCGACACCTACCCCGAGCCATTCATCGAGGAGATGAAGCAGCTCGGGTTCTTCGGGCTCGTGGTGCCGGCCGTGTACGGCGGTATCGACGTCGGCACGGTTGCCTTCGCCCGGATCACCGAGGAGTTGGCGCGTGGCTGGATGAGCCTTGCCGGTGCGATCGGCGGGCACTCCGTCATCAGCGCCCTCATCACGCAGTTCGGCACCGACGACCAGCGGCAGCGCTATCTCCCCCGCATGGCGACGGGCGAGCTCCGGGCGACGATGGCGTTGACCGAGCCGAGCGGTGGGTCGGACCTCCAGAACGTGCGGACCTTCGCCGTCCGCGACGGCGACTCGTGGGTCATCAGCGGGTCGAAGACGTGGATCTCGAACGCCGCCCACTCCGGCCTGTTCGGCCTGCTGTGCAAGACGGACCGCTCCGCAGTGCCGGCTCACCGTGGCATCAGCGTGCTGCTCGTCGAGCCGGGACCCGGGCTCGAGATCGGCCCGAAGATACCCAAGCTCGGCTACCGGGGGATCGAAGCGTGCACGGTGTCCTTCGACGACATGCGGGTGCCGGCGGAGGCGGTGCTCGGCGGAGAGCCCGACCGGGGCTGGGTGCGCATGATGCGGGGCCTCGAGCTCGGCCGGATCCAGGTCGCCGCCCGGGCCCTCGGTGTCGGCCAGGCAGCCCTGGAGGCAGCCGTTTCCTACGCCCAGGTTCGGGAGAGCTTCGGGAAGCCGATCTGGCAGCACCAGTCCGTCGGGAACCTGATCGCCGACATGGCGACGAAGATGCGCGCCGCCCGCCTGCTCACACTTGATGCGGCTGAACGGCTTGACGCCGGGGTGCGCTGCGACCTCGAAGCCGGGATGGCGAAGCTGTTCGCCTCCGAGACCGCCGTGCAGGTTGCCGTCGACGCCATGCGGGTGCACGGCGGCTACGGCTACTCCCGGGAGCTCGACGTGGAACGCTACTTCCGGGACGCCCCGCTGATGGTCCTCGGCGAGGGGACCAACGAGATCCAGCGGAACGTGATCGCGGCCCAGATCATCGCCCGTGATGCCGTGAACGAACGGTACTGACGTCCCTTCCCCAACCCGACCTACCGCCCGACCTACCGCCCCCGCTCCAGCCACCGGCGCCCAAGCCGGCCCGGTCCCCCGGCGTTCTGGCGCCGGCCTCGACGGCCGCGGGGCTTCCCTCCGCTCCGGGGAGGGGGCATACTGGCGTCGACAAAGGGTGGGCGATGTCGGGGGAGCGCGACTGGTGACCTGCGACCACGTCGGGCAGCCGCCGTGGTCCCGGGTCGTGGCAACCGGCCTGGTGGTCCCGGTGTCCCGTCCACGGAGTGCAGGAGATCGGGGGGTTTCCCATGCCGTGGTTGGACGCCAACGGGACGGACATCTACTACCACGAGGAGGGCCGGGGTCGGCCGCTGGTGTTCCTGCACGGGATGAGCTCGTGCGGTGAAGCGTGGTTCCAGCAGTTCGAGGCGTTCCGTGATCGCTTCCGGGTGATCGCCTATGACAGCGTGAACCACGGCCACTCGGCCAACTCGCCCCGTGGCGAGCCTGAGCCCGACAGGGTGGACGAGCTGGAGGCCGTGCTGGCGGCGCTCGACATCGCCCACCCGATCCTCGCCGGCAACTCCATGGGGGCCATGACGGTCCTGCGGTGGGCGGCCCGCCACCCCGACGACGCGGCGGCGCTGATCCCGTCGGGCATGGGCGTTCCTCCGGCGGGAGAGCCGCCCCGTGTGCCGGCCGAGCGGCTCGATGACGAGACGATCTTCCTGCCGTTCGGCGACTCGTTGACGGAGCGGCTTCGGGAGGAACGGCCGCTCATGTACGACCGCTACTTCCGTATCCGGTCGACGGCGACGCGGATCGAGGCCCTCCGTCATCCCCGCCAGGCGACCGCCGCCGATCCCACGCGGGAGCAGCTGGGAGACGTCATCGGCGCGGTGACCCGACCGATGATGATCGTGGTGGGCGGTGTTGACCGGTTGCGTCCGTGGGCCGAGCACCTCCACCAACTCGTCCCCGGCAGCGGGCTCACGGTCGTCGACGGCGCGCCGCACAACGTCTACTGGGAGGCGGCCGAGGAGTACAACGTCGCCGTGCTCGCGTTCCTCAACGAGGTGATCTCATGAGACGCCGTGATGGATCGGGCCGGTTCCGTCCCGGAGGGAGGGTGCCGTGGCCCCGGTGCGCAGGGAGATGATCTCGGCGCAGATCGACACGGCCGTCTCCTCCGGGGTGCGGGCACCGATGTCGATGCCGATGGGAGCCATGATCCGGCGGATGGCATCGGGGCCGACGCCTTCAGCCAGCAGTCGTGCCACCCGGCCCTCGTGGGTACCCCGCGAGCCCATGGCACCCAGATAGCCGACCTTCGTCTCCAGCGCGGCGATCAGCGCCGGCACATCGAACTTGTGGTCGTGGGTGAGGACGCAGATGGCGTCCTCCGGCCCCAACTGGTCCGCCACCTTGGCGAGATGGCGGTGGGGCCAGTCCGCCACGACGTCGTCGGCTTCGGGGAAGCGGGCGGGCGTGGCGAACACGGGCCGGGCGTCGCACACCGTGACGTGGTAGCCGAGGACCTTCGCCACGCGGACCAGCGCCGCCGTGAAGTCGACGGCCCCGAAGATGAGCATCCGGCGCGGTGGAGCGAACACCTCGATGAAGACGGTGACGTCGCTGCGACCGACCTCCCCGCGGGGCCCGTAGCGGCGAATCACGCTCTGGCCGCCGGCGAGGGCTCCCTGGATGTCGCGGATGACCACGCGGTCGAGGTCGGGATCGCCCAGCGAGCCCATCGGCTCGTGATCGGGGCGGACGACCAGCTTGGCTCCCAGCGGAGGGAGGGGCCTACCGCCCGACACACCGTCGGTCACGCCGCCCGCCGTCGGCTCCAATCCTGCACCGTCGGTCACACCGCCCGCCGCCGGTGCCAGCTCGATCACGGTGGCCAGGGCTACCGGGTTCTCGGCGCGCAGGCAGTCCTGCACCACCGCCAGTGGACCGTTCACGAGTCGAGCGGTTCCACGAAGATCCGAATGGTGCCACCGCAGGTCAGCCCGACGGCGTACGCCTCCTCGTCCGAGTAGCCGAACGTGCACAGGCGGGGTTCCCCTTGTACGAGGACGTCGAGCGCCTCGGCCACGACGGCCCCTTCGACGCACCCGCCGGAGACCGATCCGGCCACCTCTCCCCGGTCGTTCACCGCCATGGCCGCACCCGGGGCCCGCGGTCCCGACCCGATCACGTCGACCACCCGGGCCAGGGCAACCCTGTGGCCGGCACCCTGCCACCGTTCGATGTCGTCGAGCACATCCTTCACGACCCACCCCCTTTTCGGTATCCGACTCCGGTGGGACACGGACTCCTCTCCACCCTATCCAGTGCCCGCCGATCATCGGCCCCCAGGCCCCGGCCCCCAACCCCCAACCCCCAGGTGGGCGGTTGGCCGTGGGCGGTGGGCACGGTGCCGCGGCGTCGATGCCCTCCCGCTAGGGTGGGCCCTCGAGCGCCTGCGAACGTCGAAACGTCGAAACGTCGAAGGGGGAGGAGCGCCGATGGTCCTGGTCACTGTCGAGGTCAACGGTTCCAGTTACCAGCATGAGGTCGAGCCGAGGATGCTGCTCGTGCAGTACCTCCGGGAGACCCTCGGGCTCACCGGGACGAACATCGGGTGCGACACCAGCTCGTGCGGCGCGTGCACCGTGCTGCTCAACGGGGAGTCGGTGAAGTCCTGCACGCTGCTGGCGGTCCAGGCGGATGGAGCAGCGATCGTGACCATCGAGGGCCTGAGCGGCCCGGACGGCGCGCTCCATCCGGTACAGGAGGCGTTCCACCAGCATCACGCCCTGCAGTGCGGCTACTGCACCCCGGGGATGGTGATGGCGGCGGTCTCGCTTCTGGCCGAGGAGGGCGAGCTCGACGAGCGGGGGGTCCGGGAAGGCCTGGAGGGAAACCTCTGCCGCTGCACCGGCTACCACAACATCGTGCGCGCCGTGCTGGCGTGCGCCGGTGATCGTGCCCCGGTGGGAGAGGTCGGAGCAGCGGGAGCAGCGGCCTCGTGATCCCCGCCGCGTTCGAGTATGTCCGGGCGGAGTCGGCGGAAGAGGCCGTCGCCCTGCTCGTCGAGCATGGTGACGACGCCAAGCTGATCGCCGGTGGCCACTCCCTCCTCCCCCTGATGAAGCTGCGGCTTGCCACCCCCACCGTGCTCGTCGACATCGGCAGGGTTCCGGGTCTGTCGTACATCGAGGAGCGCGGTGACGAGATCGCCATCGGCGCGCTGGCCCGGCACCACGACCTGGAGACGTCGGCGGTGCTCAAGGAACAGGTTCCCCTCCTCGCCGCGACCGCGCACCAGGTGGGCGATCCCCAGGTTCGCCACCGGGGTACGCTCGGCGGCACGCTGGCCCACGGCGATCCGGCGTCGGACCTGCCTGCTGCCGTCCTGGCGTTGGGCGGCACGCTCGTGGCCCAGGGGCCCAACGGCCGGCGGGAGATCTCCGCACTCGAGTTCTTCCGGGGCTTCCTGGAGACCGCGCTCGGAGCCGACGAGGTGCTGGTCGAGATCCGGGTACCGAAAGCAGCCGGTGCCGGTTGGTCGTTCCAGAAGTTCAACCGTCGAGCCCAGGACTGGGCCATCGTCGGTGTGGCTGCCGTCGTCAACGGCACGACCGGCATCGCACTGGTCAACATGGGGTCCACCCCCCTCCGGGCCACAGCGGTCGAAGAGGCCGTGCGCAGCGGTGCGTCGGTGACGGACGCCGCCGCCGCCGCCAGTCAGGGGACCGACCCTCCGAGCGACGTCAACGCCTCGTCGGAGTACCGCCGCCACCTGGCGACCGTGCTGGTCCGGCGAGCACTGGAGGAGGCCAGCTCATGACCGTGGGTGCCGGTACGTTCTCGGGAACACCCGTACGGCGCGTGGAGGACCCCGACCTCCTGCGCGGGGCGGGCACGTTCGTCGACAACCTGAAGATCGACGGCATGCTCTCGCTCTCCTTCGTCCGCTCGCCGATCGCTCACGCCACCATCCGGTCGGTCGACGTCACGGCGGCTCGGGAGATGCCCGGGGTCGTGGGCGTCTACAGCGCGGCGGACCTGGAGCTCCCCGACGCCCCGGCGCTGATGGCGCTGCACCCTGCCGCCATCCGGCCGTCGCTGGCCAAGGGAACCGTCAACTTCGTCGGCGATCCGGTCGTCGCCGTCGTGGCCGAGACGCGGGCCGCGGCCATGGACGCCGCCGAGCTGGTGGAGATCGACTACGAGCCGCTCGGCGTCGTCGTGGACATGGAAGAGGCGCTGGACCGGGGCTCGCCCGCTCAGTTCGAGTCGCTCGGCGGCAATGTCGTCATCGGGTTGCGCACCGGCAGTGAGGACCCCCTCGCCGGCGCCGATGTCGTGGTGCGGGGCCGCTTCGAGAACCAGCGGGTCGCCGTGGTGCCCATGGAAGGCAGCGCCATCGTCGTCGACCCAACCGGCACTGATTTCGATCTCACCGTGCACCTCTCCTGCCAGATGCCCCACGTCGCACGGGCGGGGCTGGCCAAGCTGCTCGGCATGGACCAGGAGCGCGTCCGGGTGATCGCGCCCCACGTCGGCGGCGCGTTCGGCGCCAAGCACCTGTCGGCGGAGGGCGTCGTGGCCAGCAAGCTGGCCCTCGAGCTCGGCCGACCCGTGAAGTGGGTCGAGACCCGTTCGGAGAACCTGGTCGCCATGGCCCACGGCCGGGGCCAGGTGCAGTACGTGGAGCTGGGCCTGCGGCGCGACGGCACGTTCGTCGGGATGCGCTGCCGCATGGTCGGGGACGCCGGAGGCTACGGCGGCTTCGGCGGGATCCTCGTGCTGGGCCAGACCAAGCTCATGGCCCAAGGCGTGTACCACATCCCCGCCATCGCCTTCGATGTGGCCATCGTCACCACCAACACGACGCCCATGGGCGCGTACCGCGGCGCCGGGCGCCCCGAGGCGGCCGCCTTCGTGGAACGGATCGTCGACATGGCTGCCGACGAACTGGGGATCGACCCGGTCGAGCTCCGCCGGAAGAACTTCATCCGACCCGACGAGTTCCCGCTGACCACGGTCATGGGCGCCGACTACGACAGCGGCGACTACGGAGCCGCGCTGGACGAGGTACTGCGGCTCGCCGACTACGACGCCCTCCGGCGCGAGCAGGACGAGCGCCGCCGTCGCGGTGATCGGATGCAGCTCGGGATCGGGGTGTCGACCTACGTCGAAGTGACCGGCGGCGGAGCGGAGTTCTCTGAGGTCGAGGTGCACGATGACGGGACGATCACGGTCAAGGCCGGCACCTCCGCGCACGGCCAGGGGCACGCCACGGCGTTCTCACAGATCGCGGCCGATCAGTTCGGCGTGCCGATCGAGCAGATCCGCTACGTGCAGTCCGACACGGCCCTCGTGGCCCGTGGCCGGGGAACGGGGGGCTCCCGGTCCGTCCAGCTCGGCGGGACTGCCGTGCTCCAGACGTCGAAGTTGGTGGTCGAGCGGGCCAAGGAGCTCGTCGCCGAGCTGCTCGAGACGGCGCCGGAGGACGTCGTCGTGACCGGTGATGGCCGGCTCGGCGTTGCCGGCGTCCCCAGCAAGGCCCTTTCATGGGGCGAGGTGGCTCGTGTGGCCGCCGAGCGGGGTGCGCCCCTGCTCGTGCAGCACGACACGGAGCGAGCCGGCTCGACCTATCCCTTCGGCGCCCATGTCGCCGTCGTCGAGGTCGACATGGAGACCGGCCGGGTCGTGCCGCTCCGACATGTCGCGGTGGACGACTGCGGGGTGATCGTCAACCCGATGCTCGTCGACGGTCAGGTGCACGGCGGGCTGGCGTCGGGGATCTCCCAGGCGTTGTGGGAGCAGTTCCTCTACGACGACGACGGCAACCCGATCACGTCGACGCTGGCGGAGTACGCCATGCCCAGCGCCGCGGAGCTGCCGTCGTTCGTGACCGCGCACACCGAGACGCCGTCGCCTCTCAACGACCTCGGGGCCAAGGGGATCGGAGAGTCGGCCACCGTCGGTTCGACCCCCGCCGTCCAGAACGCGGTCGTCGACGCCCTCAGCCACCTCGGCGTGCGGCATATCGACATGCCCTGCACGCCCGAACGTGTCTGGCGCGCCATCACCGCCGCACAGGCGGGCACCTTGCCCGATCCGTGGCGGGAGCCGCGCCCCGAGATGGCGGGATTTCCCCGGGAGGGTGCCGCGGGTGAGGAGCTCGAGCGCGGGGCGGAGAGCGTCAATCTTTGACGGGCGGCTTGGGCGTCGGGAGCCGGGCTCGGTGAGCGATGCCGCGGAGGGCAGTGGTCGGACGCCTGGTACTCCGCCGAAGACGGTCGACGCCGTGCAGCGCGCCCTCGAGGAGCACGGGTACCTGGCCGACGACGGCCTGGCGACGGCGATCTTCCTCGCCATGGTGCTCCACCGCCCGCTGTTCCTGGAGGGCGAACCCGGTGGCGGCAAGACCGAGGTGGCGAACGCCCTGTCCCGATGGACGGGCGGGGAGCTGGTCCGGCTCCAGTGCTACGAGGGCATCGACGTGAGCCAGGCCGTCTACGAGTGGGACTTCGCCCGGCAGCTGCTCCATCTCCGGGCCGCCGAGCTCCCGGGCACGGCGAGCGGCGACGGTCCCGAGCCGCGCCTTACCGTGGAGGACGAGCTGTTCTCCGAGCGGTTCCTGGTCCGGCGCCCGCTCCTGCGGGCGATCTCGCCGGCTCCGGGACGCACCGCCCCCCCGGTGCTGATCATCGACGAGGTCGACCGGGCCGACGACGAGTTCGAGGCGTTCCTACTCGAGGTCCTGGCCGACTACTCGGTGACGGTCCCCGAGCTGGGGACGTTCCGGGCCGCAGAGCCCCCGGTCGTGGTGCTCACCTCGAACCGCACCCGTGACGTGCACGACGCCCTCAAGCGACGATGCCTCTACCACTGGGTGGAGCACCCGAGCTTCGAGCGCGAGGTGGCCATCGTCCGCCTGAAGGCACCCGGGGCGGAGGAGCGGTTGGTGCGCCAGGTCACGGCGGCGGTGCAGGCGATCCGGGGAATGGGCCTCTACAAGGCCCCCGGCGTGGCCGAGACCATCGACTGGGCCCAGGCGTTGGCGGCGTTGGGCAGCACGGAGCTGGACGAGACGGTGGTCGAGCGCACGCTCGGGAGCGTCCTCAAGTACCGCGAGGACATCGAGCGGGTGACGGGTGACGCGCTGTCCGCCGTGGTCGACGAGGCGGTACGCCATGGCTGACGGTCGTGACCGCTCGGCCGTCGGCAGGTTGGTGGCGTTCGCCCGTCGGCTCCGGGTCGCCGGCCTGGCCGTGCCGGTGGACAGCGTCGTGGCCTACGTGCGTGCCGTCGAGGCCGTCGGGATCGACCGGCGGGACCGGGTCTACTGGGCGGGGCGGGCCACCTTGGTGCACTCGCAGGAGGACGTGGCCGTCTACGACCAGGTCTTTGGATCGTTCTGGTGGGACGGCCCCGAGATGCCCGATGCTCCGCCGGCCCCACCGGACCCCTCCCGCCCGGAGAGCCCCGGCGACACCCCGGCAGGGCTCGACGGTGAGCCGGCGAGGCAGCTCGTACCCGTGAGCTACAGCGACATCGACCAGCTCCGGGAGAAGGACTTCGCTGCCTGCACTCCCGAGGAGCTCGAGGAGATCGCCCACCTCCTGCGCGTAAGGCGCGTGCGGGCGATGCAGCGCTCCCGCAGGATGCACCGATCGAGGCGGGTGCGCGGACGCCACGATCCACGCGCCACCATGCGGTGCACCATGCGATCGGGGGGCGAGGTCGTCCGCCTGATGCGCCGGGAACCGGCGTCGCGCCCGCGCCGGGTGGTCCTGTTGTGCGACGTGAGCGGGTCGATGGAGCCCTACGCCCGTGCGCTGTTGCGCTTCCTCCACGTCGTCGTGGTCGGTCAGGGCCGGGTCGAGGCGTTCGCCGTCGGGACCCGG
>DAHXOA010000033.1 GCA_027365145.1 Acidimicrobiaceae bacterium
GGGACGCCATGGTCGTGGCCCTGGGCGGCCTCCCCGACGAAGACGACCGAGGGGGCGAGGGCGACGTCGTGGTGCTCCCCGGCGACACCCCGCTGCTCCGCCCGGCCACGCTCGCCGCCCTGGTGCGCCAGCACCGCAGCACCGACGCCGCTGCCACGCTGCTCACCGCCGTGGTCGACGACCCGACCGGCTACGGGCGCGTGGTCCGAGGGCGCGACGACACCGTCGCCCGGGTGGTGGAGCACGGCGACGCCACCGACGCCGAGCGCGAGGTGCGCGAGGTCAACACCTCCATCTACTGCTTCCGCCGCAGCGTCCTGGCCCCGGCGCTCCGGCGGCTCCGCCCGGTCAACGCCCAGGGGGAGTACTACCTGACCGACGTGGTCGGGGTGCTCCACGATGCCGGGCACCGGGTCGTCTCGCTCGCCGTGGGAGACCCGATGGAGGTGGCCGGGGTCAACGACCGGGCGCAGCTTGCTGTGGCCGAGGCCGAGCTACGGGACCGGATCAACGAGCGGTGGATGCGCCGTGGGGTGACGATGTGGGACCCGGAGCGGACCTACATCGACGCCGAGGCGGAGCTGGCCCCCAACGTGACGCTCCTGCCGGGCGTGATCCTCCAGGGCGCGTGCCGGGTCGGCGAGCATGCCGAGATCGGGCCCAACTGCCATCTGGTCGACACCGTGGTCGGCGACGCGGCCGTGGTGTCGAGCACGGTGGCCCGACGGGCCGAGATCGGGCCAGGTGCGATCGTCGGGCCGTTCGTCACGCTCGTTCCCGGGGAGGTGGTTCCGCCCGGAGCGAAGGTGAGCCCCGGCCACCCGGGAGGACACGGGTCCACCGGGTGGGACGGGGGGATCCCGGCGCGGTAGCGTCAGGTCAATGGAGTTCATCCCACGACGGCGCCTGGAGCTGGTTTCCGGGCGGTCCCATCCCGAGCTCGCGCAAGAGATCGCCGCCCAGCTCGGGGTGGAGATGGGCGAGGCCAACCTGCGCGAGTTCGCCAACGGCGAGATCCACTGTCGGTACGACAAGTCCATCCGCGGGAGCGACGTGTTCATCGTCCAGACCCACTGCGGCCCGGTGAACGACTCGCTGATGGAGCACCTCATCATGATCGACGCCGCCAAACGGGCCTCCGCGAAGCGCATCACGGCGGTCTGCCCGTACTACGGCTACTCCCGTCAGGACCGGAAGGCCACTGGTCGGGAGCCGATCACGGCGAAGCTCGTGGCCGACATGCTGTCGGTCGCCGGCGCGGACCGGGTGGTGAGCGTGGACCTCCACTCTGGCCAGATCCAGGGGTTCTTCGACGTCCCCTTCGACCATCTCACCGCCGCGCCGGTGCTCGTCGACTACCTGAGGGCAGAGGGCACCTCGGACCTGGTGGTGGTGGCCCCGGACGCCGGTCGGGTGAAGGTGGCCGAGCGGTTCAGCCAGCACCTCGGCGCCGACCTGGCCGTCGTCCACAAGCGCCGACCGCGGGGGGTCGCCAACCAGGTGGAGGCGCTCCACGTGGTCGGCGACGTGGAGGGCCGCCGGTGTGTGCTGATCGACGACATGATCGACACGGCCGGGACGATCGTGGCCGCCGCCGACCTGCTGGCGGACAGGGGCGCCGCCGACGTCTGGTGCATGGCCACCCACGCCGTCCTGTCCGATCCGGCGGTCGATCGCCTGAAGAACTCGGCGCTGACGAAGGTCGTCGTGACCAACACGCTCCCGATCCCGCCGGAACGGCAGTTCGACAAGCTCGAGGTCCTCTCCGTGGCCAAGCTCATCTCCGACGCCATCGACGCCGTCTTCGAGGACTCTTCGGTGTCGGAGATCTTCGGTGGAGAGAACCTGGCCTGACGTCGGGAGCAGTCCTCGGGGTGCTCTCCGGCCGGTGCTCTCCGGCCGGTGTCTCCGGCCGGTGCCGTGGGCCGGTGCCGTTGGCCGACGGTGCCGCCGGCCGTCTATCCTGGGGGGCCGCTCGCATCGGTGCCCACCGCTGCGAGCGGTGAGCTGGTGGCCGTGTGGACGCCATCGGGTCTTCACCC